>RGOY01000047.1 GCA_010028225.1 Actinomycetota bacterium | reverse complement strand
CTTTAACTCAACTTCTTGATTTCAACAACTTCTTCCCTGGTTAGGGTCGAAACTTTCTGACTATGAATCCCGCTGACGAGAGTCTTAAGGCAAGGCTTGCCGCACTTGGCGTTCCTCTCTCTGATGAGGTTATTAATCTCGCGTTGACTCATAGATCTTTCGCATATGAATCGGGTGGGATCCCGACAAATGAACGTCTGGAATTTCTTGGCGATAGCGTCATTGGCCTCGTCATCACAGAAGAGCTTTATAAAAGGTTTCCAGAGATGGATGAGAGCGGCCTCTCTCCGCTTCGCTCTGGCGTGGTGAGCACAAGAGCGTTATCGCAGGTTGCGCGATCACTTGGAATTGGTCGAGAGGTTCGTATCGGTCGAGGCGAAGAGGTCACCGGCGGTCGGGAGAAGAACTCAATCCTTGCCGACTCACTGGAGGCTTTGATCGGCGCAATCTATTTGGAGCACGGTCTTGAAAAGGCGGAGCATGCCATCATCACCTTGATGCAGGAGGCAATCGAAGAAGCAATCTCACGTGGTGCAACTCTTGATGGAAAGACTTCACTCCAAGAACTTGTCGCCGCTCGCGGTGAAGGTTCGCCAGAATATGAAATCTCTGAGTCTGGACCCGATCACGCAAAAGAGTTTCAAGCAACTGCGATCGTCGCGGGCGAGCGAGTCTCTGCTGGACGAGGTAAGAGTAAGCGCGAAGCTGAACAAGAAGCCGCGAGACTTGCGTATCAAATTCTTCTCGAACGAGGTTAGAGGCACGTGCCCGAGCTGCCCGAAGTAGAGAGTGTTCGGTTAGGGCTACAGGCTCATCTTCGCGGCGCGAAGATAATTCGTGCACTTCAGTTGCATCCACGAGCGCTTTCCAGGGAATCAATTGCACCGCTTCAAGCAATCGAGGAATGCCGCATCACATCAGTCAATCGTCGTGGGAAATTCCTCTGGTTTGTACTGGATAAGAAGCCGATGGTTCTTGTTGCTCATTTAGGGATGAGCGGGCAATTTCGAATTGAAGAGGTGGGGCAAGCGCGTCACCCTCACTGTCGAGCGAGATTTCGAGTCAAGCGAGGAAAACAGGAATTTCATCTTTCATTCCATGATCAAAGAACTTTCGGGTGGCTTCGGGTAGATGAGATGAGTAAGGGAATTCCATCCTCGATTTCACATATCGCACGCGATCCATTTGACGAGAAATTTGATCGCAAGGCAGTGATCCAGAATTTGAAGGCGAAACGTACTGAGATAAAGCGGGCACTACTGGATCAGAGTGTGATGAGTGGTGTCGGCAATATTTATGCAGATGAAGCGCTCTGGCAGGCTCGAATACACCCCCGGAAGTTGGCGGAAAAATTGAGTGAGAACGAAATCGCTTCGCTATTGACTTCTGTCGCGCGTGTTATGAAGCGCGCGCTTAAGGCGGGCGGAACCTCTTTCGATGATCTTTACACCAATGTCAACGGCGAGAGTGGATATTTCGAGAATTCACTCGAGGTGTATGGCAGAGAAGATGAAGAGTGCTCTCGTTGCGGCCATCTCATCAAACGAATCAAATTCACCAATCGCTCCTCTCACTTTTGTCCCCAGTGCCAACCGCGTCGCTGAAGCCTCAACTCTTACTTCAGACTTATTGACTCTTAACTTGGCCACCTCCACTTCATCGTTGAACTGCTCAGGTAGGTTTTACGCGTGTATTTGAAGAGCATGACGCTGAAGGGTTTCAAGTCCTTTGCTAACCCGACCACGCTCATTCTGGAGCCGGGGATAACCTGCGTCGTGGGACCAAATGGTTCTGGAAAATCCAATGTGGTCGATGCTCTTGCCTGGGTGATGGGTGAACAGGGAGCGAAGTCGCTTCGTGGCGGCAAGATGGAAGATGTCATCTTCGCCGGTACCAGCGGGAAAGCTCCGCTTGGCAGAGCCGAAGTTTCGCTCACCATCGATAATAGCGATGGCGCGCTACCGATCGATTTCTCAGAAGTGACGATTTCGCGAATACTCTTTCGAAACGGTCAGAGTGAATATCAGATCAACGGCGAGACTGCCAGACTTCTTGATGTCCAAGAGTTGCTCAGCGATAGCGGCATCGGCCGAGAGATGCATGTCATCGTTGGTCAGGGACAACTCGATGCCGTCTTGATGGCAAACCCTGAGGAACGACGAGCCTTCATCGAAGAGGCCGCTGGCGTCCTGAAACATAGAAAGCGCAAGGAGAAAGCGCTTCGAAAACTCGAGTCGATGCAGGGAAACATGGCGCGCATCCAAGATCTCACAGCAGAGCTGCGCCGACAGCTTCGCCCACTAGGCAAGCAAGCTGAAGTTGCAAAGAAAGCCGCAACGATCCAAGCGGACCTACGTGATGCAAAGTTGCGCCTTCTTGCCGATGACATCGTGGGATTGCGTCGAGTGCTTGAGAGCGAGAGCCAAGACGAGAACTCATTGCGGGCACGCAAGAGTGAAGTTGATCGTGAGCTGACGCGAATGAGAAATCGTGAAGTGGAACTTGATCAGCTTGCAGTAACTGAGGGGCCAAAGCTGAGCGCGGCGCAAGATAACTATTACAGCCTCACTGCCGAGCGTGAGAAATTGCGTGCCACCCAGAGCCTTGCCTCTGAACGAGCAAAACTCTTGGCCGAAGATGTCGAGGAAGCCAAGATCACCGGCCGAGATCCAGGCGCTCTCGAAGCAGAAGCATCTGAATTGAAGATCGAAGAAGGCAAACTTCGTGAGGCAGTGCAGGTTGCAGGTGGCGAGCTGTCCCAGGCGAGTTCCAAAGTGAGCGCGCTTGAAAAGCAATATCGCGAAGAGGAGTCAAAAATCTCTGCTGCTCTTCGTGCATTGGCAGATCTTCGAGAAGGAAGTGCTCGACGCGAAGGCCATCTCAGGATGGTCGAGTCAAAGATTGCTTCGGCCGAAGATGAGAAAAGCCGATTACTCGCCTCACGGAATTCTTCGCAAGAACGCTTGGATAAAGCCACCGTCTCGTTCGCCGCGCTTGAAGCGCAACTTTCAGGACTTGGTGCAGGGGAAGAGCGCCTCGATGCTGATTATGAACGTGCTCGAATTGCGCTGGAAGATGCGAGAGCGAAAGAGATCGAATTACAGAAACGTCTCGTTGAGATAGAGAGAGACCTTTCATCGGCCCAATCAAAACGTGACGCATTACAGCAAGCTTCCATTCACAAGGATGGAGCGGGTGCCTTACTTGCTGATCCTCGTGGAATTTCAATCAAGGGAAGTGTTGCTTCACTGCTCGAGATCGAGCGAGGCTGGGAGAGCGCAGTCTCAAGTGCACTCGGTTCACTCTCTGATGCCGTGGTTTTGAGCGACCTTTCATCTGCCATCAAGGCTTTAGCGGTGCTTAAAACCGAGAATCAAGGTCGAGCGGATCTTCTTATTCTTGGCGAAGGCCGCGCAGTCACGGTTTCTATTCCTGCAACGCTCACTTCATTGAGGTCAAAAGTCTCATCCGCAATTCTCGGTGATCTGCTCGAATCACTTCTTCCTGCCCATGTAGTTGCAGATGATTTGAATGAGGCGGAGCGAATTATCAAAGAGCATCCGGAGTTAATTGTGTTAACTCGTGATGGGGAGATGATTTCGAAAAGACTTGCCCGTGGCGGCGCTGGAAATTCACTCATTCACATTGCGAAATTGATTGAGAGCACTGAAGAACTGATTGGGAATTTATCGCACGAAAGCGAACGCCTTCGATTTGAATCGAATACTTTGAAGGAAAAGCGCGAGGATGCAGAACGCGCCTATGAAGCAGCTAGGGCAGAGCTCAATGAATCCGACTCGAAGATGGCCTCACTGACCGAGTCGATGGCAGGACTAGGTCAAAGTATCAAGAGCGCAAAAGATGAGATCGCCCGGGTTGATAGTGCAGTCGATGCGGTTGAGGCGAATATCGCAAAACTTTCTGATGAGTTGAATCGTGCGCAAGATGCATTGACTACTGCACCAGTCGTCGTTGCTGAGCCGGATACTTCACTAGCGGAGAGTCTGAAATCTGAACTTGCGACAGCTCGTGGCATTGAAGTTGATGCCAGGTTGCGACTTCGCACGACTGAAGAGCGGGTAACCGCCCTGGTGCACCGGATCGAAGAGCTTCTTGAGAGCGCGCAGCGAGAACGTGAGAGTGCTTCGCGTCAGATTGCTCGGCGAGAGGCACGTAGTCGGGGCGCAGTCATTGCCCAAGAGATCGCTGAGACGGCTTACGAAGCGTTGATCCAGATTGAGGTTTCAATCACCCAGGCGGCGGCTGAGCGAGAGCGCCTCGAGATTTCGCGGTCAGACCGTGAAGGTGAAACTCTGGCGCTGAGATCGACCATAAGAGAGTTGGCAGCAGAACTTGAGACTCTCACATCGAGCGTTCATCAAGATGAGATTGCTAAAGCAGAACAAAGACTTCGCATCGAGCAAATTGAGACTCGTGCTCTAGAAGAATTCGGGCTTGATGGCCAGACACTTGTCGCCGAATATGGACCAGAGAATCTTGTTCCCACATTCATCGAGACTGAGAGTGGTGAAATTGTCCAAGGCGATGAAGTTCCATTCAAACGCGAAGCCCAAGAGAAGAGACTTGCTGCTGCAGAGCGTTCACTCACCTTGCTCGGCAAGATCAATCCTCTAGCACTCGAGGAGTACAGCTCGCTGGAAGAGAGATTGAAATATCTTGCAGATCAAATGGAAGATTTGAAGAAGTCGCGTAAAGATTTGATGGATATCGTCAAAGAGGTTGATGACAAGGTGCTCGAGATATTCACCCAGGCCTATAACGATACGGCTAAAGAATTCGAGGGGATATTTGGGCGACTCTTCCCAGGTGGCGAAGGCAGACTTATTCTCACCAATCCAGAAGATATGTTGACCACTGGCATCGATGTTGAAGCTAGGCCGCCAGGCAAGAGAATCAAACGACTCTCACTTCTTTCCGGTGGTGAACGTTCACTGACTGCGGTGGCCCTCTTGATTGCGATCTTCAAGGCGAGGCCAAGTCCGTTCTATGTCATGGATGAGGTGGAGGCCGCCCTAGATGACACCAACCTCGGCAGACTCCTTGGCATCCTCGCAGAACTCCGTGCGAATTCTCAGTTGATCGTAATCACTCACCAGAAGCGAACGATGGAGATTGCTGATGCGCTCTATGGCGTGACGATGAGAGGCGATGGAGTTTCCGAAGTAATCTCGCAGCGCATTCGAGAAGTACAAGCGCTCTCCTCCTAATTTTTAGATCGGAGACGAGATGGGAATCTTTGCGCGCTTATTTGAAAAAGTTGCTTCGCTACGGGGCGAACCGAGTCAAGCGGAGCTCGATGAAATCAGGGAGTCTCTCATTGCCGCCGATCTCGGACCAACCCTCGCCGGCGAAATTATCGACTTGGTGAGGCGGGAGCGAAATGATCTTGCACTTGCTGTGAAGAGTGAGTTAATGAAATGTTTTCTCTCTGACTCACGTGAGTTGATACGGCGAGACCCGCTCACCACGATCATGGTGGTCGGAGTCAACGGAACTGGAAAAACTACGAGCGTCGCCAAGATTGCAGAACGATTTCATCGCTCGGGTGAGAAAGTCCTGGTGACGGCTGCCGATACTTTTCGCGCGGCTGCGATTGAGCAGCTCTCTACTTGGGCTGATCGAATAGGGGTGGCCGTACATTCCAGTAGTTCTGGATCTGATCCAGCTTCAGTGGCTTTTGATGGAGCAAAGCGTGCGGCAAGTGAAAGTTTCACCATTCACATCATCGATACGGCTGGGCGCTTGCACACGATGAGCAATCTGATGAGTGAGCTAGGTAAGGTCAAACGCGTGGCTGAGAAAGTTTCACCGGTGAATGAAGTGCTCCTCGTTCTCGATGGCACTGTGGGTCAGAATGCCATCGTCCAAGCACGGGAGTTCATGGCAGCGATTCCCATTACAGGTTTGGTGCTGACCAAGATGGATGGGTCCGCCAAAGGTGGTGCCGTGCTCGCGATCGAGCGTGAACTTTCGATCCCGATTAAGTTGATTGGAACGGGGGAGAAGGCCTCTGATCTCGAGAATTTCGAACCCAGCCTCTTCCTTGATCGCTTGCTCGCTTCGTAACACCCTCGTAACAGAGCGCGCCAGAAAGTCACCTCGACGAAATAGATCGAGGGCACTCCTGTAACTATCTTCAACCATTCTCTACCTCTCACCTGATGGATCTATCACCTGATGGCTTGACATACGTGGTGCGGGCAACGGGGCCCAGATTTCGAAAGAGATGAAAATCGAGAAGTGTGAAGGAGTGATCTGATGGATACCGGCGATACCGCGTGGATGCTGATTAGTACTGCGATGGTTCTATTAATGACACCTGGACTTGCAATGTTCTACGGTGGCATGGTCCGCGCAAAGGGCGTTCTCAACATGATGATGATGTCCTTTATCTCAATGGGACTTGTTGCAGTTGTCTGGGTGCTCTATGGATATTCGATGACTTTTGGAAAAGATCTTGGCTCGGGTCTACTCGGGTCACCGACAGAGTTCTTTGGCTTGACTGAGATATTGGGCAGTGACTCACTCTTTGGCACGATTCCAACGTCAGTCTTTGCAGTCTTTCAGATGATGTTCGCCATCATTACTGTCGCACTCATCTCTGGGGCTATCGCCGATCGCGCACGATTTGGTGCATGGATTCTCTTCGTCATTGTCTGGGTCACTCTTGTCTATTTCCCGGTGGCGCACTGGGTCTTCGATTTTGATGGAAAAGATAGCGATGGCAATGTCATTGATCCAGGCGGCTGGATCGCAAATGACCTCGCGGCAATAGATTTTGCTGGAGGAACTGCAGTCCATATCAATGCAGGAATAGCTGCTTTGGCTCTTGCATTCGTCCTTGGAAAGCGTGTTGGTTTTGGCAGAGAACCTTTCAAGCCACATAACTTGACTCTGGTGATGCTCGGTGCAGCGCTGCTCTGGTTCGGTTGGTTTGGTTTTAACTCTGGCTCTGCTGTCGCAGCAAATGCAACCGCTGGCGTCGTCATGCTTAACACCGTAGCGGCAACGGGAGCAGCAATGCTCGCTTGGCTCTTAGTGGAGCGAGTAAGAAATGGCCATGCCACGAGTCTCGGAGCAGCATCTGGAATCATCGCTGGGCTTGTCGCAATCACGCCGGCTTGCTCTGCGGTTGACCCACTCGGTGCGATGGCAATAGGCGCAATCGCCTCTGCCGCATGTGCATATGCAGTCAGTCTTAAATACAAACTTGGCTATGACGACTCACTCGATGTCGTGGGTTTGCACTTGGTAGCAGGGCTTATCGGATCTATCTTCATTGGATTCTTTGCTACCTCCTCGGCACCAGCCGGCGTCGATGGACTCTTCTATGGCGGTGGAAGTGAGCAACTGGTCAAGCAGATCATTGCAAGTTTTGCAGTCCTTGCATACTCCTTCATCGCAACATGGCTGATTGCAAAAGTCATCGATCGCACGATGGGTTTTCGCATCACTCAAGAAGCTGAAATCACCGGCATCGATCTTGCAGTACATGCCGAGTCAAGCTATGAAATTGGAAGTCAGGGTGCTACACGAGGAGGATATGCATCATGAAACTCATCACAGCAATCATCAAGCCAGCGAAGATGGAAGATGTAAAGAGCGCGCTGACGGAATATGGCGTAGCCGGCATGACCGTCTCAGAAGCAAGTGGATTCGGACGTCAGCGGGGACATACCGAGGTATATCGCGGCACCGAGTACACAGTTGATCTCGTACCGAAGATACGTATCGAAGTGCTCGTTGACGAGAAGGATGTCGATGCAGTGGTCGCAGCAATTTCTAAGTCAGCATCGACTGGCTCGGTTGGCGATGGAAAAGTCTGGGTAACACCTGTTGATCATGTGGTTCGAGTGAGAACAGGAGAAACTGGCACTGCAGCCATTTAGAACAATAATTTAGAGCAATTAAGTTAGAGCAATAAAGAGTAGATCCGGGAGTGAGCGTCAACGTTCACTCCCGGTATCGCTAGGCTTTCCGGGTGTTTGAGAACCTTACCGAGCGCATCACTTCAACGCTTAAATCGTTAAGAAGCAAGGGGCGCATCAGCCCATCTGATATCGATGAGATCTCGAGTGAGTTGACCAGGGCTCTGCTCGATGCAGATGTTGCAAACGAGGTAGTTCGAGAATTCGTTGAAAAGATAAAGTCGCGAAGCCTTGAGACGCTAGAACAAGCTACTCCTTCAATTAATCCCGCATCGCAGATTACGGAGATCATCAATCAAGAGTTGATCTCGATACTCTCTGGTGACGGTTCTCGATTTACCTTTTCAAAGAGACCGCCGACAGTCATCATCTTGGCTGGTCTTCAAGGTGCTGGAAAGACGAGCGTTGCCGGCAAGTTGGCACGATTCTTAAAGAGTCAAGGAAATACGCCTCTGCTCGTTGCATGTGACCTGCAACGGCCGAATGCCGTGACACAACTGGAGTTGGTGGCAGAGAGCGTGAAGGTTCCAGTCTTCGCGCCAGAACCAGGTAACGGTGTTGGTGATCCCGTGCGGGTGGCGAAAGAATCTATTATTTTCGCAAAGGAAAAAATTCATAATGTGGTGATCATCGATACTGCGGGTCGACTTGGCGTGGATAG
>RGOY01000046.1 GCA_010028225.1 Actinomycetota bacterium | reverse complement strand
CGCTTGCCATCTCGTTGATGGCGTGCTCGATAACATGAAAGACAAAGTTGTTCTTGGAACGACAGAACTTGATCTCAAGAGCGAAATCAACTTTCAGATGAATAACTTGGGTTCGAAGACTGAATCATTTGACACTGCGGTCTGGTCAATGGGCCCGAAGAATTCTCGTGATGCATCCGATAGAAGGACCAGCAATCCCTTGATTGACGGAATGGGCGTCTCATTTGACTTTGGCTCTGTGATCAACGGCTACTGTTCTGATTTTGGTCGAACGATTTATGTCGGCGACCCAACTGTTGAGTACGAGAAGGTCTATCAACTTGTCATGGCGGCACAAGCGGCGGGAATCGCTGCGGTTAAACCGGGAGTTCTTGCCTCAGAAGTTCACAAAGCCACACGAGATGTGATTGTCGAAGGCGGCTATGGCGACTGGTTCAGACACCGAACTGGTCACTGCATCGGACTCGATGTCCACGAACTCCCATACATCTCCGAGGAAGATCACACTCCGCTTGAAGTTGGGATGACCTTTACGATTGAACCTTCGGTCTTTTGGCCAGGTCGAGTAGGTGTTCGGGTCGAGGACATCATCGTCGTCGAAGAAAACGGTGGGAGAAAGATCAATGAGTTCACCACTGAACTGCTTGCGAACTGATTTAGCTAAGTAAACGCTGAGTTTGTAACGGTTTCTTTATCTAACTTCAGTGAGGTGCGAATTACGAACAGAAGTGGCTGATTGACTGGCGCACATCAAATCGGCAGACTCATGCCACTTGATGCTTGGTTCGAGTGATCGTGACTTTTGCATCGCCTAGGTAATCTCCTGAAAGGACAACCCGTACATGAAGTTAACCTTCAAGCGAGTGATGGGAATAGTTTTCTCATTCGCTCTCGTTTCTACGGTTGCTGTCTCTGGTCCAGTAAATGCTGCGGCCAAGACTCTCACCGTTGAAACTGTCTTCCAGTTGACATCAACTGATCCAGCTCGTTCTTTCGAGCAGACCGGAAACATGATCAACCGCGCTCTCTATGAGACGCTTCTTACTTACAAGGGTGGAGACGCAGCAACTCCAGTTCCAGGCGTCGCATCAAAGTGGAAAGTGAATTCAAACGCTACAGAGTTCACCTTCACCATCAATCCAAAGGCAAAGTTCTCTGATGGCACCAAGATCACATCAGCAGACGTCGTCTTCTCACTTAACCGTCTCAAGAACGTCAAGGGCAACCCTTCATCATTGATGAATGGAATCACCGTCTCTGCACCAGATGCAGGAACAGTCGTTCTCAAGACTGAAGCGCCAACACCTCAGGTTCTTGCAATCGTCACCTCACCTGCTCTTGGAATTCTCAACAGCAAGGTTGTTAAGGCCAACGGTGGATCTGATGCTGCTGATGCAAAGGACACTGACAAGGCGCTTGACTTCCTTAAGTCACAGTCTGCAGGTAGCGGTCCATACATTCTCAAGTCATTCAACTTGACCACTGAGGTAGTTCTTGTAAAGAACACCAAGTACTGGGGAACTCCTGCTGGCTACGATCAAATCGTCGTCCGCAACGTTCCAGTTAACGTACAGCGACTCAATGCAATCAAGGGAACATCCTCGATTGCTGTCGACCTCTCACCTGATCAGGCAGAGGGACTTGGTAATAAGGTCTATGTCGTAGAAGGAAAGGCATCAAACGTCTTCTTCATCTACCTAAGCCAGAACAAGGACTTCTCCGCAGCAACCAAGTTCACTTCAAATGCGAGCTGCATTGAAGCAGTCCGTTACGCGATCAACTACAACAAGATCGTCCGTTACGCAGGTCGCGGTGCAGTCCAAGCTCCGGGAATCATCCCAAGCTTCTTCTCGGGTGCACTCAAGGCTAAGGATGCAATCAAGCAGGACACTGCTCGTGCAAAGACTGCATTTGATGCTTGCGGTATCAAGGACACTCCAGTCTCCATCGGATTCTGGGGCGACGGTGGTGCAGTGAATGGTCTCTCATTCGCTTCACTCACAGCACTTGTTGATGAGGATCTGCGTGCAGTTGGTTTCAAGACCAAGCTCGCCGGTGCTCCAATCGCCGTATCACTCCCGCTCTACCGTGAAAACAAGGAAGAGATGGGTCTCTGGCTCTGGGGTCCAGACTGGCCAGATTCCACCAACTACACCGAGAGCTTCAGCCCCGGTACAAAGGTGGGTCTGCGTATGGGATGGAAGGCCGGCTCCGATTCAGTTATCGAAGAGCTACGTGCCCGCGCATCCACCGAGACAAACACGAAGAAGCGCGCAGCGCTCTTCCGCGAATGGCAGCTTGAGATGAATAAGCGAAGCCCGCTTATCCCACTCGTTCAGCCTGCTGCGATCGTTGTCTCGAACAAGTCAGTGGTCGGAACCAGCGATCACCCGATTTGGAAGGTCAACCTCGCTGAAGTTCGCCCTGCCAAGTAGGCACGAGAACTTCACTAAGGCATAACTAAATGAAGCCAGTACCTGCGAAGGTCTCCGTTTTTCGGAAGATCCTTCGAGGTACTGGCTTCTTTCCATTTATAGTAAAACGTGTCTTAACCAGCATCCTGCTGATCTTCGGGATGACTTTTATTGCATTCAGCATTACTCAGTTGGTACCGGGTGACCCGGTTGCTGCAAATCTTGGTCAGAGCGCTTATAGCGACCCTGAGATTGTCGCTGCTTTCGAGAAAGAGTTCGGCCTCGATCAGCCAGTTCCAGTCCAATACTTGCGCTACATTCAAAAACTTTCGCAAGGCAATCTCGGTATTTCACTCTCGTCCAAGCGCCCAGTTAATGAAGATCTCAAAGAGTATTTTCCAGCGACACTCGAGATTGCTCTCATCGCGGTTGTTATTGCAATGATTTTAGGTTTAGTTCTTGGAACGTTATCTGCTGTTACTCGCGACCGACTTCCAGATCAGATCATTCGTGTTGTAAGTCTCACCGGTGTTTCCATGCCGACATTCTGGACCGCACTCGTCTTCTTTTATGTCTTCTTCTTCCTCTTAGGGTGGTCGCCAGGAACTGGTCGATTAGACCCTGGGGCAGAGCCGCCACCACAGGTGACAGGAATGTTCACAATCGATGCACTGATCAATGGAGACTTCGCTACCTTCCGACAAGCATTCTCATATCTACTTCTTCCCGCAATTGTGCTTGCAATCTACGCACTTGGTGTCCTTACGAGATTTACACGCGCTTCAGTCTTGGAAATTCTTGGAAACGATTACGTCCGTACCGCCCGGGCCAAGGGACTGCCTGAGTTCACTGTCATCAGGCGCCATGTTCTTCGTCCAGCTCTCCTTGCGATCATCACAGTCGCAGGAGTCTCCTTCGCAAGTTTGATGGCAGGGTCAGTCCTTGTTGAGAATGTCTTCTCATGGCCAGGACTTGGTCAATATGCCTATCGAGCAGCTGTTGGTCTTGACCTGCCGGGAATCATGGGAGTGAGCATGGTGGTGGCAACGGTCTACATCACGATGAATTTGATCGTCGATATTCTCTATCGAGTGATCGACCCACAACTTCGAAAGGCAGAGCAGTAATGGCCTCGCGCTTTGGAAATTCGAACTCTATTTGGCGTCAGCCGCTAGCAGTTGTTGGAATTGTGATTATCTCCTTCTGGGTATTTGCTGCGATATTCGCGCCGTTAATCTCTCCCTACGATCCATTGGCTCAAGACTCAGATAAGTTCTTGACTCCGGGAGCACTTCACTGGATGGGAACCGATGAACTTAATCGGGATATTTTCAGTCGAGTCATCTACGGTGCGAGAATCTCGCTTCCTTATTCAATACTTCTGGTGGTCCTCTCAGCACTCCTTGGCTCCATCATTGGTGGCATCTCGGGGTACTTCGGTGGGCGAATCGATGCAATCATCATGCGCCTTACCGATATGTTCTTCGCATTCCCAGCGATTGTTCTTGCTATGGCAGTTGCTGCAGCGCTTGGACCTGAGATTCGAAATGCAGTTATCGCAATCACCATAGTCTCCTGGCCCGTCTATGCACGATTAGTCCGTGGATTGATATTGAATGCGAAACAGAATGATTACGTGACGGCTTCATCGCTGCTTGGTTCCTCATCGCTTCGTACTCTTGTAGTTGATCTACGTCCCAATCTTGCCGGTCCCGTTTTCGTTCTCGCCTCCCTTGAAGTTGGAAATGCACTCCTGCTCCTCTCAGGTCTTTCATTCCTTGGCCTTGGCGCACAACCGCCAGCGGCAGAGTGGGGATCAATGGTTTCGATGGGCGCTGTGAACTTCGATCGTTGGTGGGTAGGACTATTCCCAGGGCTTGCAATCTTGAGCGCAGTCCTTGCCTTTAATTTCATAGGGGATGCGCTTCGTGATGCACTTGATCCTCGCACTGCAAAGGCGCTTCGCGACTAATGACACTACTTTCGGTTCGAAATCTCACTGTCACGCTGATGACCGGAAGTGGTCCGGCAGATGCAGTTCGAAATCTCTCATTCGATATTGAGCGTGGACAGATTCTCGGAATTGCTGGAGAGAGCGGTAGCGGAAAGACTATGACTGCACTTAGCGTCATGGGTTTGCTCCCTTATAAGGGCAAGGCGTCGGGATCCATTAACTTCGATGGCCAGGAGTTGGTGGGCTTCAAGCCGAGGGATTTCCGGCGAATTCGAGGAAAAGATGTCGCGATGATTTTCCAGGATCCGATGACATCTCTGCATCCGATGCTCACGATTGAGACGCAATTGACCGAGCACTTGCGTCACCATCGAAAAGTCTCAAAATCTGAAGCGAGAGCCCGGGCCCTTGAACTTCTTGACACCGTAAAAATCCCAGATCCGAAGACGGCATTGAAAGCACATCCAAGCCAGTTTTCTGGTGGCATGAGACAACGCATCGCGATTGCGATGGCGCTTGCTTGTCAGCCGAAATTGCTGATTGCTGATGAACCTACAACTGCTCTTGATGTCACCGTTCAAGCTGGAATCTTGAAACTTCTTGATGAGTTACGAAAGAGTCAGAATCTCTCGGTCATTGTCATCACACATGACCTCGGCGTTCTCTCCGCCCTCACCGATCGAATAATGATCATGTACGCCGGCGCAGAGGTGGAGTCTGGGTTGACGAGTCAAGTGCTGACACGGCCTCGCCATCCTTACACTCGAGGCTTAATCGATGCTCTCCCAGATTCTGGCGCTGATGGCAAGCGCTTGATTGCTATCGATGGCATGCCCCCCGAACTCGGAAAATTCCCATCCGGTTGTGCATTTCATCCTCGCTGTTCTTTTGCGCAAAGTGAGTGCAAGACAGGCGTTCCCAATAAGGTTGATATCGATGGTTCACGTCGAATCTTCTGTAGCGTCGATCCATTCGATACTTCTGATTCTTCTGCAGGGGTCAGTCGATGAAGCCAATCGTGGAAGTGAAGAACCTGGCCGTCGAGTACACCCGAGGCGATCAGAAAGTGCGAGCAGTAGCGGGAGTTGATCTTTCAGTTGGGGCTGGTGAGATTCTCGGACTTGTCGGTGAATCAGGTTGCGGTAAATCAACTCTCGGAAAAGCAATAGTCGGAATCTTGCAAGGGGCGGAGGGTGAAGTTACCTTCGATGGTCAACCGGTGACAAAGATTGGAAGGGGGCAACGCGACGCTCACTTTCGAAATCTCCAGATGATTTTCCAAGACCCTTATGGATCGCTCAATCCACGGCGAAAGATCGGTGATCAGATTGCTGACGGACCGCGCATTGGCGGCGTCTCTAAAGGTGAAGCTATTGAGAAAGCAGCATCTCTACTCGAGCGAGTTGGTCTGCCAAGGAATGCGGTTGAGAGATATCCCCATCAATTTTCAGGAGGACAGCGACAGAGAATCGCCATCGCCAGGGCGCTCGCAATTTCACCGAAGGTGATCATCGCCGATGAGCCAATTTCTGCTCTCGACACATCCTCGCAAGCGGCAGTAGCAAATCTCTTAGTTAACTTAGTCGAAGAATTTCAAATGGGATTGATCTTCATTTCTCATGATCTCTCGATCGTCAGGCGCATCTCGGATCGAGTTGCAGTGATGTATCTCGGCAAGATTGTCGAGACGGGAAAGACCGAAGAGATCTGGAATTTCCCGGCTCACCCGTACACCAAAGCGTTGATGTCTGCGATTCCTCACGCTGATGGGAAGGCTTTGGTGTTAATGAGCCGATGCAGATCTCACTCAATGATGGGCGAAAAGTCTCTTGTATCTTGCAAGATGCAGGTAGTTCGCCTAAAGCCCTGACTTTTTAGATCTAGCTCAGACCAAAATCGGGGGTATTCATGACTATCTTCACAAACACGCGGGTCATTGACGTCATCGAAGGTGTGGCTAAGCCACTAGGTGCGGTTCGAGTCGGCGAAGATGGCAAAATCTCTGAGATCACAGGGTCAACGTCCTATGCAGAGCGTGGTCTATCCGATGAAGTGATCGACCTTGACGGACGATTCCTCTTTCCGGGTTTGATCTCCTGTCATACCCATCTCTCTGTCGTCTTTCCATTCTCGCTCACTGACCCGAATGAAAATCCTGCGGTGACTGCTTATCGCTCAGCCCAACGGGCTTCAGATGCATTGCTCTCTGGTGTCACCACAATCCGCTCAGTCCACGAGCAGAATCAGGCAGACCTGATGCTTCGCAAAGCTTTTGCGGCGGGATGGATGAAATCACCGCGAATATTTGGTGCTGGGCGCGCAATCTCAACGCCCGATGGTCACGGTCGAGGTTCAGCATGCAGTTACGCAAAGGACTTTGAAGGCTTCTATCAAGCTGCACTCGATGAACTCAGTGCAGGTGCCGATCACATCAAGATCTTCATCACAGGCGGTCTGGCCCATGCAGGAGAGAGTCCTGATGTACCTGAGATGAGTGATGACGAGATTCGTGGTGTCGTCAAGGCCGCGACGGAACATGACACCTATGTGGTCGCGCATGCCGGTGAATCAAAAGCAATTCAACAAGCACTTCGTCTAGGCGTGCGCTCATTCGAACATGGTTATGTGATGGATCAGGAGACGGTCGATCAGATGGCAGCCAAAGACGTCTTTTACTCGCCGACTCTCTGCGTTACGCGCTCTGAGTCATGGATGCGAGCAAAAGGATTTGAAGAGCCTTCAATACAAAATGCTCTGAAGGCGAGCGAACGACATCTCGCCAGCGTGAAACTTGCCATCAAGGCAAATATCAAGATGACCAACGGCACGGATTACCCACCAGGTGATCTCGTCGATGGGGTCCCGGCGGCCCTGCATGAACTCTTCTTGATGCATGAAGCAGGTTTGAGCACTCTCAAATCGCTGCAATCAATCACCTCAACGGCAGCTAAGTTGATCAAGCAAGAGAATTTCCTAGGTCAGATTCGTGAAGGATTTGCAGGCGACTTCATTGCAACTCGCGGCAATCCACTCGATGACCCACAAAATCTTCGTGAGATTGACCTTGTGGTGCAGTCGGGAGCAGTAATCAGAAACTCGCTCTAAAGCGAGGGGAGGATGGCGTTGAGCTCATCAATCATCGCCATGAGCTTTGTGATTCTCGACTTCTCTTCCCCGACAAGGGAAGCAAAAGTGGTTATCGGTGGACGGACATCTCCAACGGGATAACCCCGAGCGGCGGCAAGCGCTTTCGAGTAACACTGATGACCATAGAGCGGATGACCCTCGGCGATGGTGTGGTCAATTCGATTGATGTATGAGGCGATTCGCTCTGCTTTTGTGTACTCCTTCTTCGCCAAGAGTTCACAGATCAAAGTGGATGCTTCAGGGATGTAGTTCGCGTAAGGATTGACATAACCAGTGGCACCAAGCATGTATGACTCGACAACGCGTTCACCAGCAAAAACTTTGACTAGTCCATCCGACTCATCAATCACATCTTTGACTCTCGCCACATCTTTACTCGCTTCCTTGATGTAACGAATCTGTTCGAAATCTTTGGCCAACTTTCCGATAAATCGCGCTGGCATATCGACATTCGAGGTAAAGGGATTGTTGTAGACCATGATGGGAATCGAAACTTTCTCACATATGGCTTTGTAGTATCCATAAATCTCATCATGAGTAGGGGTGTAGTAGTAGGGAGGAAGAATCATGAGGCCATCGGCACCCAACTCCTGCGCTTCGGCGCTATATCGCACCGCATTCGGCGTGTAAGCGTTCATCGTCCCGACCAAGACTTTGGCTCGACCTGCCATGTGTTTCACTGTCGTCTCTACGATGAGTCGACGCTCTTCATCAGTGATAGTCAAGAACTCTCCCGTTGTGCCAAGCATGATGACGCCAGGAGACTTACTAGCTACCTGCCAATCTAATAGTCGTTTGAGCGCATCGATGTCGATGTTCTTTCCACCTTGAGTGAAAGGAGTTACTAGAACGCCGTAACTTCCACGAAACTCTTCGCTCATATCGACCTCTTAGGATCTCTTGTCGAGTACCGAACATCGGTATTCGCTTCTCTTAGTTATCATAGCCCGATGATGACGCCAGATAAATCCTTTGATGTCATCGTCATTGGCGGGGGAGCCATAGGTGCATCGAGCGCCTATCAACTTGCGAAGCAAGGTGCGAATGTCGCACTCCTTGAAGAGTTCGATCTCAATACGCAAGCCTCGGGGAGAAATGCAGGAAGTTTGCATGGCCAGATCCAATATGAACCGTTTGAAGAGTTAGGAATCGGCTGGGCAAAGCAGTTTCTCCATGGACTCTCCATACTCGCAGATTCACTCGAGATCTGGAAAGGGCTTTCAGATGAACTAGGCGTTGACCTAGAAGTCTCGAGCAATGGCGGATTGATGATTGCCGAGAACGAAACGAATCTCCGTCATCTTGAAGAAAAAGTTCTACCTTGGAAGCATGCGTTGATTTCGGGCTGGATTCTGGATCCAGACCG
>RGOY01000045.1 GCA_010028225.1 Actinomycetota bacterium | reverse complement strand
ATCTCGGTTCAATCGGTGGCCCTGCTGCGCGACTTGCACAAGATTGCATCAAGAAGGTGGAAGTAATCGATTACGAAGAGTTAGGGATGGAAGCGATCTGGTGTATTGAGGTCGAGGACTTCCCTGCCTTCATCGTTGTTGACGACAAGGGAAATGATTTCTTTGCCGAGACCAGCAAGCCACTCTCCATTGGCAAGAGACCTGGCGCTTAGAAACTAGATCAGTAGTAGCGCGACCGCTTGAACTTCTTCAATGCCTTACAAGGCGTTTCATAACGGACGTCGATGTAGTGAAGTCCCCACGCAATCTGGGTCAATGGATTAGTCCGCCAGTCCTCGCCCTTAATCTGCATTTTCATCGCTGGCAGCGCTTGTGGAATTCCGTAGGCACCGGTGCGAGGGTTACGGGCTCTAAAGTTCCAATGGCTCTCTTTCGTCCAAAGGGTGTTCAGACAACCGAACTGGTAGCTGCCCCATCCGTACTTTTCCTTGGCTATCTCCTTGCCAGCGGCGCGGGCCCCTTTAGGTTCTCGTGCCTGGAAGATTCGCGTCGCCAAGATGCTCACCGCCTGAAGGTCGGCCGCCCTGATACCCGACTTCGAATCGACAAAGGCCATCAGCGCTGGGAGATCCATCTCCGCCGCCCGAAGCCACGAGTCCTTCCATGGGTTCTGGGCTAACTCCTCGATCGTCACAGCAGCAGAGAGTTCAACAGTGACCGAGGCGTGGGATGAGTCAGTTACCTGAAGGAAGAGGAAAGTGAAGGCAGCGACGGCAGCAAAGCGCTTCATCCTGGCCAACTTCTACCTCCTTCGCATCTCGCCAATTTCTGGTCTCACCATGACTGATCGACCCTCAAAAAGAGGGTCCAGAGTCATTGGGGAGGTCGTTAGGGTGACAAAGGGGTTGAGGGGTCGCAAATCTAAGGTGGGGTATGGCGACACAATTTTTCCTCACTCAATTTTGTGGAGGAATAAAACCGCAGGTCAGACTGTGGAAAGTCCGAAATGCCTGATATGTCGTTGTGGGATTTACTCAAGCCCTAATTGGATCTAAATGGCGCGTTGAATCGGATCTTCGAGCATCTCCGTTACGAGAGCAGCAATCGGCGAGCGCTCACTGCGCGTCAAAGTGATGTGAGCAAATAGCGGATGGCCCTTCAAGGACTCAACCACCGCCACAACTCCGTCATGGCGCCCGACTCGAAGGTTGTCGCGCTGGGCGACATCGTGAGTGAGTACGACTCGAGAACCCTGACCGATTCGAGAAAGGACAGTCAGAAGGACCCCTCGCTCCAGGGATTGGGCCTCATCGACAATAACGAATGAGTCGTGGAGGGAACGGCCACGGATATGGGTCAGTGGCAGAACTTCTATGAGACCCCGATCGAGAATCTCTTCAATGACGTGGGGTGTGACGATAGCCCCGAGGGTGTCAAAGACTGCTTGGGCCCATGGCGACATCTTCTCGCCCTCACTGCCTGGCAGATAACCAAGCTCTTGACCCCCGACGGGATAGAGCGGGCGGAAGACCACTACCTTCTTATGAAGCCCTCGTTCCATGACTGCCTCAAGACCTGCGGAAAGTGCGAGCGCAGATTTGCCGGTTCCTGCCCTACCTCCAAGTGAGACGATGCCAACTTCGTTATCGAGCAATATGTCGAGGGCAACTCGTTGCTCTGCACTTCTGCCGTGAAGTCCGAAAGCGGATCGATCACCGCGAACCAATGCAATCTTGTGATCAGAAGTGACGCGAGCGAGTGCTGACCCTTTCTCTGAGTGAAGCACGACGCCGGTATGACAAGGTAGTTCTGCAACCTCTGGGCACTCCACAACTTCAGACTTGTAGAGCGAGTCGATCAGCGAACCAGCGACTGCGATCTCTTCCATTCCGGTCCAACCAGAGTTGGGAGCGAGCTCTGCTCGATACTCCTCCGCCTCAACTCCAACCGAAGATGCTTTCACTCGAAGCGGTAAATCCTTTGTCACTAAGACAACTTCTCTGCCATCACTTGCTAAGTTCTTCGCAACTGCCAAGATTCTCGAATCATTCGTTCCATCACGAAGCAATCCACTCGGCAAAGTGTTGATATCGGCATGATTGAGCTCTACCGAGAGTTCACCGCCCAGATCATTGAGTGGCAGGGATTCATCAAGGCGACCATGCTTGATTCGAAGATCATCGAGTGCGCGAAGAGCGCTCCGGGCAAAGTATCCAAGTTCTGGGTGATCTCGCTTGCTTTCAAGTTCTCCGATCACAGCAATCGGGATGATGACAAGGTGCTCTGCGAATCTGTAGATGGCACCTGGATCTGCGAGGAGGACGCTGGTATCGAGTATGTATGTGATCCGAGATTGAGCGGTCAAGGTCTCCCTCTCGTGCTGGCAATGAGGAGCGATGTAGTTATGGGGAGAAAGATAATTCCAGCGCTGAGCCGATGAATGAAGCCACGCCGAATTGCCTACTGCTACTTCGTCTTATTGATGATGGACCTTACGAGCCGTCGTTCAGCAATAAAGGATGTGAGAGGAAGGGTCCCCGCAAGTATCAGTGCAATCATTCGTGGGACGCTCCATCTCATCTTCGCGGCGAGATGAATCGCAGTGAGCACATAAAAGGGATAGGTGTAGCCGTGAACATATGGAATCCAGGAGACCTGTTCTTTGAGTGAAGGATTATCGATCAGGTAAACGGCCGGTAAATCAACGAACCAGAGCAGGAGTGACATCACGCCGGCAATCACTGCCATGACGCGAAATCTTATGAACACCCCATGCATCGATTTATCAGTTGTGCTCATATCGCCCTCTCATCTTCACTTATGGCTCACTTCTGGCCACACTCGCGCTCTATCCATCGCTCTCTCCATTCGATGAAAGGAGTTTAGTTCGCCTGCGCTGATAGAACGGGAGGTAGAGCGTCACTACCGCCATCAGGAACCAGATCACAACGTAGGCAATATGTTGCCAGTAGTAGCCCGGAACAGTGGGTCTTGCTATCTGGTCCGGGATTACTCGAAGTTGGGATGAGACTCCTTCGCTCACCTCCGATTGAAGGAGAAGGTATCCGTCATAGAGCGGAGTTTGCACATCACCTTCAAGGAGTGCGCCAGAGATTCGGACCAAGTCATTGCTTGCTTCACTGAGTCTGGCACTTGGATCACGATCTTCTTGTTGGGCAGGAAGTAGGCGAGCTTGAAGCCTCACTTCGCCTTGAGGCAAAGCAGTAAGTCCGCCAGTGATGGCCTGCCTTGCCACCAAGATTGCACCTGGCTCAAGGGCATCAGAAACTTCAAGGAGAGCAACTTCAAGATCGCCACTTTCTTGCCCACGTGCAATGAACTGCGCTACGTAGCGACCTGAGACTTCGACTTTTCGATTGACGAATTGACCATCGAGTGGGACCCGCGGTTGATGGATTTCGCTCAACGCCACCGGTGCGATCTTTGAGATCGCATCAAGCTCTCGCTTCACCTCTTGTAGTTGATTGGCGCGAGAGGCTTGCCAGAGTCCTAGTGAGACGAAGATTGATGCTGTGATGAGAAGGGCTAGCGCGATGGCGATTTTTTTAACGACTGTCTTCACGAGGATCGCGCTCTTGAATTTGTGATTCCCGTGGATTCTGCTCAGCAAGCGCACGAAGTTGCATACGTCGGTAGCGACGATAGAAGGAAATCAAGAGCAAGATCACAGCAATCGTCAGGCTTGAGAAGACTATCGAACCAGCGATTCCTGGGTCATAACTTGTCTCTTCCATGATGGGGCGAGTATAACTAGCGCGCCATGAAGATCAGCCCTGAATATGACAGAGACTTTCTTCGTACTCGTTATGGAAAGCGTTATATCGATGGTCAGGGTCGATGGAAGATTCCTGCCGCTATCTTCGCGATTGTAGGAATTCCTTGGCTGCTCTGGAGCGCTGGATATCACAGTCAACCTTCGCTTCGACATGAACTGATCTCATTCAAAGTTATCGATGACCAGTCGATCTCGATCACATATCTACTTGAGCGAAATGAACGTTCACTTGATGTGGTCTGCACACTCGTCGCCCGTGACTTCGAAAAGAACGTTGTCGGCGAGACGACCGATCGATTCACACCCAACAAAGCGGCGGGTAAAGTGGTTCGAACAAGTGAAATTGCGACCCGAATCCAAGCCGTCAATGCCGATGTCATCCATTGCGATGTGCGTTAATGGCGAAGTCGGGTAATTTCAGACCATGAGCAAAGAGCCGACCAAGACATGGCTAACCCAAGAGGCTGCTGATCGACTGAGCGCCGAACTCGCAGAACTCGAAGGGCCTAAACGCGCTGAGATCGTTAAGAGAATTGAAGCGGCTAGGGCTGAGGGCGACCTCAAAGAGAATGGCGGCTATCACGCGGCAAAAGAAGAGCAAGGCAAGATGGAAGGTCGAATCCGTCAGCTTCGCCACATGCTCGAACACGCAATCATCGGAACGCCACCGACAAGTGAGTCAGGAATTGTTGGAGTCGGGATGAAGATCAAGGTAGATATTGGCGGAGATGAGATGCGCTTTCTCCTTGGGTCACGAGAGATTGCGGCAACAGATCTCGATGTCTATAGCGAGAACTCACCGCTTGGCTCAGCGATCTTGGGTGCAAAAGTTGGCGAGACAGTCAGTTACAAAGCCCCGAATGGACGAGAGATCAGCGTCGCAATCTTGGAGGCTGAACCCTTCTAGCACCTGGGTTTTTTAAAATCCCCCAGATAACTACCGCGAAGTTGAGCTCTTGTACTTTCTCACTGAAAGTGGAATGAAGATCACCATCAAGGCAATCATGTAAAGGAAAGACATCAATATTGGCTGCTGGGCAGGAAGTGAATCAGCAGTAACGCCAAAGATATTTGTCAGACCGAAGAGTTCTCGACAGGCAGCGACCATGGTTGAGACTGGATTCCACTCAGCAAAATACTGAAGCGCCTTGGGCATGCCCGTGGTCGGAGCAAATGCATTTGAAAGGAATGTCAGAGGGAATACGGTGAGAAAGACTGCCGAGTTAGCAACTCTCGCTTCACGCACGGATAGCCCGATCAAGACACCGATCCATGACATTGAAAATCCGAAGAGCAAGAGGAATGCGAATCCACCCACGATTGAAAAGATTGAGGAGGAAGGACGCCACCCAACGACAAAACCCGCAAGTCCCATCACTAAGAGAACTACGACATTGAGCGCTCCATCGCCTAATGCACGTCCAACAACAACCGCTGACCTCGAGATAGGCATTGAGCGAAAACGATCGATCAGTCCTTTCTCCATATCTTGAGCAAGGCCGACAGCAGTTCCAGCGAGAGTGAAGGCCACTGTCTGCACGAAAATCCCTGGCATCAGCAGTTGCACATAGTCCACGCCAGGAATGCCGGTCGAGATCGACCCGCCGAAGACATAGCGAAAGAGGAGAACGAACATCACCGGCTGGATCGTGGAGAAGATAAGAACCTCAGGGATTCGAATCAACTGCAAGAGTTGACGTTTCATGATGACGAGTGAGTCATTGATAGCGTTCATGATCACTTCTCCTCGCTCTCTGCGACATGACCAGTGAGAGAAAGAAATACATCATCAAGGGATGGCCGTTTCAAACCAAGATCTAGCGGATGGATTCCAGCATCATCGAGGGCTTTCACTGCCTCCATCAACGCCTTTGTTCCTGTTGATACTGGCGCAGAGATTCGTCGAAGATCTTCATCGATGACAACGTTGGGTGAGATTCTTGCAACTATCTCTCGCACTGCTGGAATATGTTGATGTTCAACCACAATTTCTAGTCGTTCCCCACCGACTTCTCGCTTAAGTTGATCTGAAGTACCTCGCGCAATGACTTTGCCATGATCTACAACAGCTATTTCATCTGCGAGTTGATCAGCCTCTTCCAGATACTGCGTCGTAAGAAGAAGAGTGACACCGCTATCGACGAGGGAGTTAATGACTCCCCACATCTCTTGTCGGCCACGAGGATCAAGGCCCGTCGTCGGCTCATCAAGAAATAGAACTTTTGGTTTCACGATCAGAGAGGCGGCAAGGTCGAGACGTCTTCGCATACCGCCTGAGTAAGTCTTAATCGGCCGTCTGGCTGCATCGCTCAAAGAAAACTGTTCCAATAATTCATTGGCTCTAGCGCTCGCTGCTGCGCTACTCATTCGATAGAGACGAGCGAACATCACCAAGTTATCCCAGCCAGTCAAAGTTTCATCAACCGCTGCATATTGACCAGAGAGGCCAATCACTTTGCGAACCTCGTCAGGATGTTTGATCACATCAACGCCAGCGACACTTGCTTCACCAGAATCTGGAGTAAGCAAAGTTGTGAGAACTCTCACCAGGGTGGTTTTTCCTGCGCCATTTGGACCAAGGACGCTCAGAACTGTTCCCTCTTCGACATCAAGTGATAATCCATCGAGTGCACGCACTTCCTTCGGTGCGCTCTTCTCACCTTTGCTCCGTGTGCGTGAAGATACTTTGTATACCTTCACAAGATCTCTCGCGATGACGCTCTTCACAGTCGAGTACACACCTCAATTCTTCACAGGCAATCAAGTGAGCGGGAGTAGACTCGCACCCTATCTGAAAGGTCATTCAACCAAAAATGAGCGAAGCCAAGCAGAGCCACAATACGCATGAAGCAAGAGAACATTCACATAAAGAGATTTTGACCATCATGGCCGGATTGATGACGGGCATTCTCCTTGCAGCCCTCGATCAGACCGTAGTCTCCACAGCCCTTAAATCGATTGTTGAAGAATTCAATGGCCTCAACCATTACACCTGGGTGGTTACTGCCTATCTGCTGACCTCGACTGCCGTCACACCGCTTTATGGAAAAGTCTCTGATATCTACGGACGGCGCCCGGTTTATATATTCTCCATCGTCACATTTCTTATTGGATCATTCCTAGCTGGTTTTTCTAAAGATATGACGCAACTAATCGCATTTCGCGCGATACAAGGCATTGGAGCAGGCGGTCTCTTTGCACTCTCATTTATCATCATCGGAGATATCGTCTCGCCGAGGAATCGTGGGAAATATCAAGGTCTCTTTGGCGCGGTCTGGGGCCTCTCATCTGTTGCAGGTCCACTCTTGGGTGGCTTCTTCGCTGAGCAGCCTGAGATCTTCGGCGTGACCGGTTGGCGCTGGATCTTCTACATCAATGTCCCATTCGGCATCATCGCCCTTGCTGTCACCGCAATGGTGCTTCACATTCCTAAGACCCATGCTAAGAAATCGATTGACTATCTCGGCGCCCTCTTGATGGTTATCGCGGTGACCTCGCTACTTCTTGCCACCTCAGTCACTGGCCCTGCCGATGGCTGGCTTGCTCCACTCACACTCACATACTTTGCGGGAGCGTTGCTCTTCACAGTTCTCTTCATCTGGCGCGAGGGGCGCGCTCCAGATCCACTCCTTCCACTTCGACTCTTTTCGAATCACACCTTCTCCCTCACGTCACTCATCGCATTCATCACTGGCGCAGGGATGTTCGGTGCAATCGTCTTGCTCCCGCTCTATATGCAAGTCAATCTTCTCTACACGCCGAGTGAGGCCGGGATTCGGCTTATTCCTATGATGCTTGGCATCGTGGCAATGGCGATAACTAGCGGGCGATTGATTTCTTCCTCAGGCAAGTACAAGCGTTTTCCAGTTGCCGGTATGGTCGTCATGATGGTCGCAATCTTGCTTTTTACAACGATCAATAAGGATATGCCGTATTGGCAGTTGGCAATCTATGCCATGTTGATGGGTATGGGCGTTGGCTTATCAATGCAGACAGTTGTGATTGCACTGCAAAATGATGTCGACTACAAAGATATGGGCATTGCAACAAGTTCCAACACCTTCTTCCGAAGCCTCGGTGCATCCTTTGGCACGGCGATCTTCGGCACGATTCTCACCAATAATTTCATCGCAAATGCCACGTCATCACTTCCTGCTGGTACTTCACCCGAAGCCATTGCCGGAGTCACGCAGAACACAGCGCTCATTGACAAGCTTCCACCAGCTATCCAAGAGGTGGTCTTCAATAGTTTCGATTCAGCTTTCTCAAGAGTCTTCTGGATCGCCCTTCCAATAATTGCAGTCGGATTCATACTTACCACCCAACTTCGCGAACGTCCGCTTCGCGAAACTATCGGCTCTGGTTCAAGTGAGGTCGCCGGCTAACGAGTGAAGTCATTACGTTCTCCATTTAAGGAATTTCCACCAGCAGTTGCTGCCCTCACTGCTGTTGCTTTCTTTGTTGCAGTCGGTTTCGGCTTGATTATCCCGGCGATCCCGATCTTTGCATCGTCATTCGGTGTAAGCGCTACTGCAATCGGGATTGTGATTGGAGCATTCGCAGTAGCACGACTTGTCTCGGGGCTTTTTGCAGGAAAGTTGGTAGAGAGATATGGCGAGCGACTAGTCCTTGGTACCGGACTCTTGATGGTTGCTTTCTTCACCTTCCTTACTGCGCTTGCACAAAACTATGAACAGTTATTGATTTTTAGGACTGCTGGAGGTCTTGGATCCTCGATGTTCTCGGTAGCGGCAGGTTCACTCCTGCTTCGTTCAGTTGATGACGCCCACCGCGGTAGAGCCCAATCACTTTTCAATGGTGGCTTTCTTTTTGGTGGGATAACGGGGCCAGCATTTGGCGGAATCCTGATGAATATCTCTCTTCGTGCGCCATTCTTTATCTACACAATCACTTTGGTCGCTGCAGCTCTCACGGCACTGACTCTCCTCACCGCACAGAAACTGGGTCATGAGAGCTCCAAGCCCGAGGGCGATAGTGTTGCAATGAGGATTCGTGACGCAATGAAGATTCCCTCATACCGAATTGCCTTACTTCTCACTTTCATCGGCAGTTGGGTTTTGTTTGGACTTCGCTCCTCACTTGTTCCACTCTTCGTGACAGATGAACTTGGTGGAAGCACCACAGTCGTTGGCTTAGGTTTCACCCTTGCCGG
>RGOY01000044.1 GCA_010028225.1 Actinomycetota bacterium | reverse complement strand
AATATCTTTCTCATCAACTCCGCAGTCTCACTCGGAGTCTTTCCCACTTTTACCCCAGCCGCTTCAAGCGCAACCTTCTTCGCTTCTGCCGTACCAGAAGATCCTGAGACGATCGCGCCGGCATGGCCCATCGTCTTTCCTTCCGGTGCAGTGAAACCTGCGACGTAGCCGACAACTGGCTTTCGGACATACTCCTTAATGAATGCTGCAGCGCGCTCTTCGGCATCGCCTCCAATTTCGCCAATCATCACAATCGCTTCTGTCTCAGGGTCATCTTGAAAAGCCTTCAGACAGTCGATGTGAGTTGTGCCGATGACAGGATCGCCACCGATTCCAACGGCAGTGGTGAATCCAAAATCTCTAAGTTCATACATCATCTGATAAGTGAGCGTTCCAGATTTTGAAACCAAGCCAATCTTGCCCTTACCAGTGATATCTGAAGGGATGATTCCGACATTAGATTTTCCAGGGCTGATCAAGCCGGGACAGTTCGGTCCGATGATTCTTGTCTTGCCTTTACTTTGTGCGTAGGCAAAGAACTCAGCGGTGTCATGTACCGGAATGCCTTCAGTGATGACAACCATCAGACGGATCTCGGCATCAATGGCATCCATTGCTGCAGCCTTAGCGAATTTTGGCGGAACGAAAACGACAGAGACATCCGCACCTGTTGCTGACATTGCCTCTCTGACTGAGTTGAAGACTGGAAGCAGATGGCCATCAATCTCAACACTCTGACCACCCTTACCTGGCGTGACACCTCCAACGATCTTGGTCCCAGCAGCGAGCATGCGCTTGGTGTGCTTTGTTCCTTCAGAACCCGTCATACCTTGGACAATTACCTTGCTTTTCTCATCAAGAAAAATCGCCATTTACTTTGCCGCCAACTCTGCAGCTTTTGCGGCCGCGCCATCCATCGTCTCCAGTTGTTGAACCAGCGGGTGAGCTGCTTCATTCAAAATTCGACGTCCTTCTGCCACATTGTTTCCATCAAGACGCACCACGATTGGTTTCGTTGCTTTGCCACCAAGAATCTCAAGCGCCTGAACGATTCCATTTGCTACAGCATCACATGCAGTGATTCCACCAAAGACATTGACAAATACGCTCTTCACCGCTGGATCACCGAGGATGATGGAGAGTCCATCTGCCATCACCTGTGCTGAAGCGCCACCGCCGATATCAAGGAAGTTCGCTGGTTTCACACCACCAAATTTCTCACCAGCGTAAGCAACAACATCGAGCGTGCTCATCACAAGACCTGCGCCATTTCCGATGATTCCTACCTCGCCATCAAGTTTGACGTAATTGAGATCCTTCTCCTTGGCGAGCGCTTCAAGTGGATCAGTCGCCGCAGTATCAATCAGCGATTCATGATCTGGGTGGCGAAATCCAGCGTTGTCATCGAGCGTTACTTTTCCATCAAGAGCAATGATCCGTCCATCTTTTGTCTTAACAAGTGGATTTACTTCGACCAAAGTTGCATCAGATTTCTTGAATACATCCCAAAGTGTCACCAATACTCTCGCTACATCATCTGCCACATCAGATGGGAATCCACCTTTGACAACTATTTTCTTCGCCTCCTCTAATGAGAGACCCTTGTAGGGATCGATATTGACCTTCGCTAGTTTCTCTGGAGTTTCGTGAGCGACTTGTTCGATATCCATACCGCCCGAGACCGAAGCCATCACTAAGAAAGAACGATTAGCGCGATCTAGGAGAATGGCGAGGTAATACTCGGATTCGATCGGCGCTGCTTGAGCGATCATGACTTTATGGACGGTGTGACCCTTGATATCCATCCCGAGGATTGCCGCCGCTTTCTCGCGAGCTTCATCCGCGTTCTCAGCAAGTTTCACTCCACCTGCTTTTCCGCGTCCGCCTACCTTTACCTGGGCTTTGACGACAACACGTCCACCCATCGATGCCGCCGCATTTGCTGCCTCTTCAGGAGTCGTTGCGACAGCGCCTTTGAGAACTGGAACCCCCATCGACTCGAATAGATCTCGTGCTTGGTATTCGTAGAGGTCCACTCTTTAGTTACGCCCTTTCACATTAGCTCGTACCCATTCGACAATCTTTTCTGATGGCGTCCCTGGTGTGAAAATCTCAGAGACACCCATCCCCTTCAGTGTGGCGATATCAGCATCGGGAATGATGCCGCCGCCAAAGAGCAATACATCCTTTGCACCCTCTGCTTTGAGAAGTTCGAGGGTTCGAGAGAAAAGTGGAATATGCGCGCCTGAGAGTATTGAGAGCCCTATTGCATCGACATCTTCTTGAATCGCGGTCGCGACGATTTGTTCGGGCGTCTGATGCAAGCCGGTATAGATAACTTCCATTCCTGCATCGCGCAACGCTCTCGCTACGATTTTTGCGCCTCGATCATGTCCATCAAGTCCTGGTTTTGCGACGACGACACGAATCATCTGGCCACTCACATTCATAACTTATCTACCGGGGCATAGCGAAGCAACAAGCGCTTCTCACCGAAGCTGCCGAAATCAATGGTTGCTTCGGCTCGCTCACCCTCACCTGAGACTAAGACCACAGTCCCAAGCCCAAAGGTGTCGTGACTGACACGATCACCAGGTGCGAGTGTGATGCCACCTCCATCCGTCACTTTTCTCCCCGTCGGATTTGGTCGTGCGCCAGATCCTGCAATGGGTCGAGCCAATGGACGAGGTGCACGAAACGATGATGAACCAGAGATTGCTCGACGATATTCGCTGATCTGTGGTGAACCATGTATCGCCGATCCACTCCACTCGATAACCTCACTTGGAATCTCATCCAAGAATCGCGAAGGTGGGTTGTAATTCGGCGCGCCCCAAGAACTTCGATATTCGGCGCGAGATAGAAAAAGTCTGCGCTGCGCACGAGTGATTCCCACATACGCAAGACGCCGCTCTTCTTCCAATTCATCTTTCTCACCGATTGAACGTGAGTGTGGAAAAACATTCTCTTCCATACCAGTCAAGAAGACTGTCGGAAATTCAAGACCTTTAGCGGTATGCAAAGTCATCAAAGTGATGACACCACCATGGTCTTGCCCCTCCGGTATCTCATCGGCGTCAGCAACAAGCGCCACTTCTTCTAAGAATGCGCTCAAACCTGATTCTTCACCTGTTTCGATCCTGGCTTCGGCGAACTCCTCTGCGACTGCGACAAGCTCCTGCACGTTCTCGAGCCGGGACTCATCTTGCGGATCCTCACTCTCTTGAAATTCCCGCAATATTCCACTCTGTTCCAATACAGCAGCCGCAATTGATGCGGGTGAGGATTTGGCTTCAACTAAAGTCATCAATGTCGCAATCAAATCCGTGAAGCCGTTGATGGCGCTGACACTTCGTGACTGCATCTCTTCGATATCACTGACTTGCTGAAGGGCGCGCCAGAATGTGATCGAATTCTTTTGCGCAAATGAGTCAACTTGATCCAGCGCGCGGTCGCCGATACCGCGCTTTGGCGTATTGATGATTCGCCTCAGCGAAATTTCATCATTGGGATTTGTGAGCAATCTCAGATAAGCGAGAAGATCTTTCACTTCTCGGCGCTCATAGAAACGAACGCCACCGACGACTTTGTATGGGATCGACTCACGAAGGAAAATCTCTTCGAAGACACGAGATTGTGCATTTGTCCGGTAAAAGATGGCGCCATCGCCGTATTTTGACTTTCCTTCACGAGCAAGGGACTTCAAAGTGTCGGCGACAAATTGGGCTTCGTCATGTTCGCTCTCGGCGATGTAACCAGTGATCTTCTCGCCATCTCCAGAATCGGACCAGAGTTTCTTCTCTTTCCTTGAAGAGTTCTGTGCGATGACCGCATTGGCAGCCGTCAAAATATTCTGTGTCGATCGATAATTCTGCTCTAGCAGGATTGTTCTGGCATCGAGATAGTCCTCTTCGAATTGCATGATGTTTCTAATCGTCGCGCCGCGAAAGGCATAGATTGACTGATCGGCATCACCGACGACACAGAGTTCTGCTGGGAGTATGCCTTCACTCAAATCTCCTACGAGATAACGAACCAAGATGTACTGGGCATGGTTGGTATCTTGATATTCATCAACGAGAACATGTTTGAATCGATTTCGGTAACGCTCCCTTACCTGTGGAAATCTCTGAAGTAGCTCTACCGTCTTGCCAATCAAATCATCGAAATCCATTGCATTGGCATCGACAAGTCTCTTCTGATAAAGCGCATAGACCTCTGCAACAACTTCCTCCATATAGTTCGAAGTCACATTTCGATAATCAGCAGGACCCATCAATTCATTCTTTGCCTTCGAGATTGCGGCTTGAAAAGTCCTTGGTGCATAACGCTTCGAATCAAGGTTGAGATCCTTCATCACCAAGGTGATGAGACGTAGTGAATCCGAGCTATCGTAGATCGTGAATTGGCGAGAGTAGCCAAGATGCTCTGCTTCATTTCTTAGGATTCGAACGCATGCAGAGTGAAATGTCGCTACCCACATATTCTTCGAGCGCGGTCCGACTAACTCTGCAACCCGTTCTTTCATCTCACCCGCTGCTTTATTGGTGAAGGTGATTGCAAGAATCTCCCACGGAGCCACGCTTCGTTTTTCTAAGAGGTAGGCGATCCTTCGGGTGAGCACTCGAGTTTTCCCTGACCCTGCGCCAGCGACGATGAGAAGCGGTGTTCCTTGGTGGATCACAGCTTCGCGCTGGGACTGATTGAGTCCTTCAAGAATCTCTTCTTGACTCATCGCAGTCGACTCATTTCCCGTAAAACCTTGGAGGCATAGCCTGCGAGTCTAGAGTCGAACGGCGTCACCCGAAGGTTCTGCCAGAATCGGCGCATGGCCGATACCTATCAACCGTTGCCCGACACAGAGATAAAGCGAATTCTCGTGGTGACGGCTCATCCAGATGATCTTGACTTTGGCTGCTCCGCGACGATCGCATTATGGACGCGAGCAGGAATCGAAGTCTCATATGTCATCTGCACAAATGGCGACCAGGGCGGAGAGGATCCAACGGTCCCCCGCGAGGAGATGCCAAAGATTCGGCAGAGGGAACAGCGCGATGCCGGAAAAGTCGTCGGTGTTGAAAAGATAACTTTCCTTGGATACCGCGACGGATGGCTCGAGCCCACAGTCGCACTTCGCAAGGAAATTGTGAGACAGATTCGAATCCATAAGCCAGATCGAATGGTGATTCAATCACCAGATCGCAATTGGGATCGCATCTTCAGTTCACATCCCGATCATCTTGCTGCGGGCGAAGCTGCAATCCAGGCTGTCTATCCTGATGCTCGTAATGCATTTGCTTTCGAAGATCTCTTGAAAGATGAGGGGCTGGAACCACACCGCGTTCGCGAAGTCTGGGTTATGTCCGCTGCTTCACCTAATCACTTTGTAGACATCACCGAGACGATTGATCTCAAGATTCGAGCTCTTCACGCGCATGTAAGTCAGACTGCACATAACCCCAAGATGGAGGAGATGGTGCGTAGTTGGGGTGAGCGCAATGCTGAGGCAATGGGTCTTGGTAAGGGCCGTTACGCGGAGATTTTCAGAGTAATCAATACCGACTAGCTCTTTAAGTCAGCTGATTCCTGTTTCGCGTGTTTTGAGCAATGTGGACCAGTGCGATGAGTAGTTCGAAAACTAATCGAAGCGTCACGATCACCAAGTAGCCAATCACGACACCGATGATTGGTCCAACCAAAAGTATCGCCAACAACTGTGGCTGGAAACCTGAATCAGCAGATAGTCGTGCGCTCTCATAGGCTACAAATGTCTGGATTGGAGTGGCAATGGCAAGAATTGCCACGATTACGATGAAGTAAATCCAGTATAGATATCCCGAGATCAGTCTCGTGACGTAGTGGCTTAATCGGAAATCTCGCAACGTCTGATTAAGTTCCTTAATCTCACCAGCCCAGCGTTGGTAGGTATTGATCGCTCCCATAAATACGCTGGCGACTAGCAAAGTCGCGAGTATTGATTCGAAGAAGAGGACTACCAAGACAATAACGAGGTTGATCTGAAACCCAGACGGATAGTTGTCAGCAGTTAACTGGTAGCGATCGAAATTATCGACGATCTTGTAGACAAAAAATAATAAAGTTACGATGAATAGAGCGATGGCGAGTGGAAGTGAGGATCTATTAGAAGTCTCTCCTTCTCTACCCTCCTTTGGAGTCAGCCCGATGTTGTCGATCAGTTGTCTCGACTTCTGGCCAATCCACCTCAATTGCCAAATTAGAAGTGTTATCCACGGCACCAGAGCGAGTGTGATCAAAAGTTGGAATGGGAACCTATCTGGATATTTGAAGAAGATACTTTCTAAGAGGTCGGTAAAGTTGTATTGATTCTCCAGTAATAGAGTCGCGTAGGTAAAGATCATCAAGAAGTGAAGAATTCCAGAAAGGACTATCAGAAAGGATTTCACGCCAGCACTTCGACGAATGAATAGTGCGAAGAAGAGGCAGAGATAGCTAGCGACTGAATAAGTGGTGATCTGTTCACCAAAGAAATAGTTCACGGCATCGTAGGCGGGATCCAGACCAAAGAGCGATGATCCATATCCGTAGTAGTCACCCGTGGACCAGTAGAAGGTGAAGGGAATCATGAAAACAAGGACTAAGGAGATTAAGGGGCGCTCAAGGCGAGTTCTAGTCATGATGTGATTGTAGAAACAGCATCGAGCCCACTCTGAGACTCGCCGATGAGAAAGAGCTAGAAATTTAGTTTTTGTAGGTGCGCCTTTTGCGTCCTAGCGGATGAGAGCCCGTTCTATCGCAATTGTCTGCTTTGGCATCCCGTTGTTTGATCCATCTTTAGTTCCCGCTTTGGCAATCATCTTGATGATGTCAAAACCTTTAATGACCCGTCCCCAAATCGTGTATGACGGGGCAAGAGTCGTATCTTCATAGACGAAGAAGAACTGACTTCCATTGACCGGAGGTCGTCCTGAATTCGCCATCGCAACAATCCCCGCCGGGTAGTTGTCGGCCTTATTCTCTGGGAGATTCTCAAGACCAAATGTGAAATTTGGTCCACCATATCCACTTGCTGTTGGATCGCCGCATTGCAAAACGAATAGTCCTTCTGTGGTGAGTCGATGGCAGAGCGTTTCATCGTAGTAGCCGCCTCGGATCAAAGCCCGAATCGCAGTAAGTGCCATCGGTGCATCATCATGAAAAGGTTCGATAACGATTTCGCCACAGTTAGTCTCCAAGACGACGGTGCGCATGGTTCGTTTCAAAGTTTTTGGTGTGAGCACGCGCTCTGGCGCTATTACCTCAGTCGGTGCCCGTCCAACCGCATCAGTAGTTTGGCACTTAGGTCCTTTGACTACTTTTCCATTCTTTCCTCGCGACGAATCATCAGCAAGAGAAGGTTGAACAGAAACTAAAGTGAAAAATCCCGATATGAAAATAAAAATTAGAGAGATGGAAAACTTCTTCTTCACTACTTCCACTCTCCTCTCATGCCTAATCACTCCCACTCGATTGTGCCAGGAGGTTTACTCGTAACATCGAGAACTACTCGATTCACTTCTCGCACTTCATTCGTAATGCGAGTCGAGATTCGCTCCAATACTTCGTACGGTATTCGGGCCCAATCTGCCGTCATCGCATCCTCGCTAGTAACTGGGCGGAGGACTATTGGATGGCCATAACTTCTGCCATCACCTTGTACTCCCACGCTTCGAACATCTGCAAGTAGAACGACTGGGCATTGCCAGATCGTGCGATCTAGCGACGCTGATTTTAGTTCTTCTCGTGCAATGAAATCGGCTTTACGAAGGATTCTAAGTCTTTCTTCAGTAACTTCACCGACGATTCGTATCCCAAGACCTGGACCTGGGAATGGTTGACGCCAGACGATTTGATCAGGAAGACCAAGGCGACTTCCTACTTCTCGAACTTCATCTTTGAATAAAGTCCGAAGCGGTTCAATCAGAGTGAAATCTAAGTCCTCGGGCAATCCGCCAACATTGTGGTGTGACTTGATATTTGCCGTACCTGCTCCGCCGCCTGACTCAACGACATCCGGATAAAGGGTGCCCTGGACTAGAAACTTGACCTTTGCATCTGATGAGATTTCACGCGCTGCTTCTTCGAATGCGCGGATGAATTCGCGTCCAATAACTTTCCGCTTCTCTTCCGGATCAGTCACACCTTTGAGAGCAGATAAGAACCTCTCTTTCTTGTCGACCACAACCAGTGAAACTCCAGTTACAGAGACAAAATCCTTTTCTACTTGCTCCGCCTCCCCTTCGCGAAGCAATCCATGATCGACAAATACGCAGGTAAGTTTGGATCCCACTGCCCGCTGAACTAACGCTGCAGCAACAGCAGAGTCAACGCCTCCTGAGAGAGCGCAGATGACTCTTTCATTTCCTACTTCTTCCTTGATGCGAGCTATCTCGCTCTCGATGATGTTCTCTGTGCTCCATGTAGGAGTGAGAGCTACGACATCGAGGAGCCATCTCTCGAGAATGGCCTGACCATTCTCAGTGTGAAGCACCTCAGGGTGGAATTGGACCCCAGCACGGCGACCACTTGCATCCTCGAATGCAGCGATCGGGGTCTTTGCTGTTGCGCCAGTTGCCTTAAAACCATCTGGTGCTTTCGAGACGCTATCGCCGTGGGACATCCAGACACGGAAATCTTTTGGCAACTCACCGAAAAGCCTTGACTCACTCGCTTGAAACTCGGTGCGGCCGAATTCTGAAAGGCCAGTCCTTCCAACTTCTCCTCCCAAGAGTTGCGCCATCACCTGAAATCCGTAACAAATTCCAAATACTGGAATCTCACCCTTTAAAACATCGGGATTCAAATTCGGAGCACCAGTTTCATAGACTGATGAAGGACCGCCAGAGAGAATGAGTGCATCCGGTTTCTTCTCATCAATGACCTTCATCGCGTGATCGAATCCAACAATTTCACTGAAGATCCCCGCCTGTCTCACTCGTCGAGCGATCAACTGGGCATATTGCGCGCCAAAATCAACGACAAGGACAAGAGGACGATTGATTGAAACTTTCTTAGAGGAAATATCGTTCGAATCAGCCACGATGAATGACGATTTCGACCTTCTGGAATTCCTTCAACTCAGAATATCCACTGATTGCCATCGCGCGCTTGAGCGCACCAAAGAGATTCATCGAACCATCGGAACTCTTTGATGGCCCGTGAAGAATTTCAGCGAGAGTTCCCACTGTCCCGACCTGTACTCGAGTGCCCCGAGGTAGTTGGTCATGGTGAGCTTCACTGCCCCAATGGAA
>RGOY01000043.1 GCA_010028225.1 Actinomycetota bacterium | reverse complement strand
CCTGACCATCGATCTGGATATCAACTCCTTGATCCACTTCAAGAGCCCAGATCGTCCCCGCGATGTAGTCACTCCAGTCCGATCGCCGTTTCGATGGTGCTCGAGTCGACTCTATCGAGTGAGCGATTAACTAACTGGAGTAACTGAGACTACTTCGACTCCCTGAATGGCACCGAGAACATTGAGTAAATCCTTCGGGTCACTTCCTGGGATCGCGATAGTGATGTCATCTATTCCACGCCCTGCCTCGCTACTTAATACAACGAGCCCACGGATGTCCCCACCCGCAAATCCGATTGCAGAGGCGACTGCACCTAGAGAGCCTGGTCGGTCGGGCAATGCAACCCTGATTCGAAACAAAGCCATAAACGAATCATAGGCTGAGCGAGTCTTTGTTGCTCCCCGAATTGGACTCGAACCAATAACCTGCCGGTTAACAGCCGGCTGCTCTGCCAATTGAGCTATCGGGGACTGCTTCAATGAGAACGCAAACTCTAGGCTAAATCTCGCCGACCGCCAAATCTCGAAGAGTCCTTCGCTCTCGTTCCAACTCAAGGAGTTCTTGAAAGGTGGTGTTGTATTGAGCTTCATCATCAAGCGGGTTGATTCGCTGCAACTTCGACTTGATCTCTGCAATCCTTCGACCAAGAGCCAGTTCCCGAAGTCTTGCAAAGATGCTTGCAATGTAACGCTCGCTAACCGTTACATCACTTCTTATCGGTTCGCTTGAGAGCTCGGCAACAAATGAATGCAACTCTGGTGGATCCTCCGGGCTTAAACTCACCGCTTCAAAATCTCGGCCTTGATCAATGAAGGCTCTCAACCTCTGGTAAGCCGGATGCGTAAAAGCATTTTCATCTAACTTTCGCCAATCAAGACAAAATGCAGGGAGCTGCAACCGTGTTTTCAGCACTTCTCGCTCAAGAATCAATGTCGGTTCAGTTGGATCTGGACGCCAACTTCCACTTGGCTGTGGATGGACTTCTTCAGTGACTACTTGACGTTTTGAAGTCGCAAGTGACTTCGCTACCGCATCATTTACTTGATTGACTTCGACCCCGATCCACCGTGCAAGCGAGCGCGCATATTCTGGGCGAAGCGCAGTATCTCGAATTCGAGCAAGCATGGGAGCGCTCTCAGAGAGCGCTGCTACCCGACCTTCAGGACGGTCGAGGTCATGTTGCTTAAGCGTTGAACGAATCGCAAACTCAAACAATGGAATTCTTCTAGCAATGAGATCGCGGACTGCCACATCGCCATCTGCTTGTCGCAACTCACAGGGATCCAAACCTCGAGGTTCTATCGCGACGAAAGTTTGAGAGACAAACTTCTGATCGCTATCAAATGCTTTAAGCGCTGCTTTCTGCCCCGCCGCGTCACCATCAAAGGTGAAGATGACTTCACCTCGAAATGCATCATCATCCATCAAGAGTCTTCGAAGAATCCTTATATGTTCGTCACCGAATGCCGTTCCACAGGTGGCAACTGCCGTCCCCACTCCAGCAAGATGCGCCGCCATAACATCCGTATAGCCTTCAACAATTACTGCTCTTCGCGACTTTGCGATCTCTTTCTTAGCCATATCAAGGCCATAAAGAACCTGACTCTTCTTATAAAGTGGAGTTTCGGGAGTATTGAGGTATTTCGGACCTGAATCAACTTCATCACTTGCTAACTTTCGTGCCCCAAATCCAACTACTTCACCGGAAATGTCTCTAATCGGCCAGATCACTCTATGCCGAAATCGATCGATGGGTCCACGTTGTCCCTCTTTCGTGAGTCCCGCAAGAGAGAGTTCATGGTCACTAAAGCCCTGCGCAATCAAAAATTTTCGAAGGGCATCCCATTGATCTGGCGCATAACCCACGCCAAATTTGGCAGCAGCTTCGCGATCAAAACCGCGAGATGTCAGGAAATCTCGAGCAGGAGCCGCCTCCGGTGTATTGAGTGAATCTTGATAGAAGCGAGTTGCTGCCTGATTTGCAAGGATTAGTCGCGCACGCTCCCCCGTCGGAAAGTTGCCGCCGCCTGACTCGTAAGTAAGCGGATATCCCATGCGCTCGGCAAGCCGCTCGATTGTCTCTGTGAAAGTGAGATGTTCCATCTTCATCAAGAAGGTGATTACGTCACCGCTCTCCTGACAGCCGAAGCAGTGATAGAAACCACGACTTGGCGTCACATGAAAAGACGGAGTCTTCTCGTCATGAAATGGACATAGCCCTTTACGTTGACCACCACCTGCGCTCTTGAGCTGGATGTACTCGCCAATAACATCTTCAATACGTGTCCGCTCACGAACATGAGCTACATCGGTATCTCTGATACGCCCAGCCATCCTCTAATCCTTATCCATGGCCAGTGAAAGTCCAAAAGATTGTGCGCGCTTGAGCGCTCCGAGGTCGGTAAAAGAAGCAACCTGATCCACAATCACTCGAAGTTTTGCGCTCTCATCATTCGCATTCTTCCAATGAGCAAGGAATGTGCTTTCAAGGCTTCCTGGTGCTTGCTCCCAGAGGCGAGTCACTAGATCTTTGAGGAGTGCACGCTGTTGCGAGTAAGCCGCCTGAGAGCTCTCGGCATTGATGATGAAGTACCCCGATATAGCTTTGAGAATTGCGACCTCGACGCGAGCAGAGCGAGGAACTTCAAGATTTCCGGCATAACGCGTCAGTGGAGCAGAGCCGTATCTCGCCCTTGTTGCATTCTCTGCTGCAAGAGCGAACTCCCCTATTAGTTGGGAGGTGAAGCGCTTCATCTGCGCAAGTGCCGAGTGCGAGCCATCGTAATGTCGCGGCCACAGATCGAGATTGAGCAACCTATCTGTAGCCCTTTCATACTCATCATCCCTGAGGTCGGCAAGATATTCACTTCGCACTGTCTTGGAAATCTCAGCGAGGTGAGAGTCAATCTTGCTTGGGATTATCTTTCCTGTGACAACTCCATCCTCCAGATCATGGACCGAATAAGCCACATCATCTGACCAATCCATGATCTGCGCTTCAAGGCAGGTCTGGCCAATACTTGGACCACTCTCACCCTCACTTCGCATCCACGAGAAGATTTCAACATCGTCATCGTAAACACCGAATTTTAAAATATTCTCGGAGCGAGGCCAGGGGTATTTAGTCGCGGCATCAAGAGAAGCTCGGGTGAGGTTTAATCCGAGAGACTTGCCATCCGTATCAACTGTCTTTCCCTCAAGTCGAGTGAGAATTCGAAAACTCTGGGCATTGCCTTCAAAGCCACCACACCTTTCTGCAATTTCATTAAGTGCAACTTCACCGTTGTGTCCGAACGGGGGATGACCCAAATCATGTGCAAGGCAAGCTGTATCCATCAAGTCAGGATCAGCACCAAGCGCTTGACCAATCTCTCTACCTACCTGGGCACACTCCAAGGAGTGAGAGAGCCTCGTACGCGGGAAATCATCAGCCCATGGAACGGCGACTTGAGTTTTTGCCGCAAGTCTTCGTAGCGCAAAGGAGTGAATGACGCGAGCGCGGTCGCGTGCAAACTCGCTCCTACCACTGCGTTTTGCTGGCTCATCTTGAAATCTCTCAACATCACTCTCAAGATAACCTTCGACATTCACGGAGCTCATGTGCGTGCACCAAGACTCTCTGAAATCCACTTTTCAATGGTCTCTTCGCCGATCATGATTCCGCGACGCCCAAGGGTCACGTAAGCCAGGTATGCGCCCGCCTCTCGCAACAAATAACGAAATGAAGAGTGAGAAATGTCTGTCATGCCGGCCAAAGTTGGAAGGCAACTTGCCACTACTCCTTGGTCTTCGGCCATCGTCGTTGCGCGTAGACAGTGATAGGGGTCGGTAACGATGAGGACCGACTCCAATTCGCGCGACTTCATCGTTGCACTATAGGCGAGAGTGCTGGAATAGGTATCTCTGCCTTGATTAACAGCAATAATTCGAGATTTTGGAATGCCCTGATTGGCGAGCCACTTCTTTCCCGCGGCCGCCTCTGTCGTTCTATCTCCAGGTGCGCCCTCCCCTACCGTGATGATTGCTGGTGCTAAATTCTTTTGATAGGCAAGCAAGGCAGTTTTCAATCTCTCTTTCAAGATAGGGCCAGGTTTGCCATCAAATTGAGCAGCGCCAAGTACCACGATAACTTCACGTGCGTAGGCACTTGGCTGAAAATCTGATGCGGTTAGCGCAATCTCTTTAGCAAGACTCTGTCCGGTCCACCATGTCTTCCCAAATGCATAGAGCGGAATGACAATGACCAACAGAAGTAAAAAAGAAACTATCCGTAAAATCCAGCGAAATCCAAACAACCTAACCACCAGACCCGGCGTCATCAGATGTCACTGATGCGAGCTCCATTGCATCGTCGAGCCATCCTGCTGGAAGTGCGACAGAACGCTGATGGGAGCGACGTCCGCGCGGAGCATCCCCAACTTCTTCTGGGTATGGCTGATCCACGAGTTGATCGAGCAATGTTCTCAGTTCTGCAAGAGATGAGACCATCCCGAACTTTGGCCGCAAGCCACCTTCTACGCGAAAACCTTTCAGATACCACGCCATATGCTTTCGAAGATCTCGACAAGCGCGAGATTCATCGCCAAAGTAGCGAGTCAACAACTCAGCATGACGCCAGATGACTTCACTCACCTCACTAAGGCGGGGCAATGGACGTGATTCGTTCCTCGATTTTAAATCTCGCTCCGATGCAAATGCCCGGACAAGATCAGCAAAAAGCCACGGCCTTCCCAAGCACCCTCGACCTACAACAATTCCATCGCATCCTGTCTCACGCATCATGCGGACGCCATCATCGCCCGACCAGATATCACCATTTCCAAGGACTGGAATCCCGAATGGCTTCATATGCCGAACCAACTCTTTGATCTTGTCCCACTGGGCATTTCCGTCATAGAACTGCGCTGCTGTGCGAGCATGGAGCGCAACCCAGGTAACACCGGCCTCTGCGGCAATCTCTGCTGCACCAAGGAAAGTCTCGTGTTGATCATCAATTCCGATACGCATCTTCACGGTGACAGGAATCCCAAATGGTTTCGCGTTCTCTACCGCTGCGCTCACTATCTCGCGAAATAGCTTTTGCTTGAAAGGAAGCGCCGCCCCTCCCCCCTTTCGAGTCACTTTTGGAACTGGACAGCCAAAGTTCAGATCAATGTGATCGGCAAGGTCTTCTCGCGCAAGCATGGAAACAGCCTTACCCAAAGAGTCTCCTTCCGTTGCATAGAGTTGAACAGATCGAGGAGACTCTCCTTCACCAGGAACAATCATTCGAAGCGTCTCTTCGTTTCGTTCAATCAGTGCGCGAGCAGTAACCATTTCTGATACGAAGAGTCCAGCTCCTTGCTCTCTACAGAGCGTGCGAAAAGCGGCATTGGTGATACCTGCCATCGGCGCGAGAACCACCGGCGGATCGAGAAGAACGCCACCTTTTTCGAAATGGCCATTCTCGATTGGCAAGAAGAGAGGTTTGATTAACACCCCAGAAGTTTCGGCGCTAACCATGACTCCACCTGGTCGATTGCGATGCGCTCTTGTCGCATCGAATCACGTTCGCGCACCGTCACTGCCTGATCTTGCAAGGTGTCGAAATCGATAGTGATGCAAAATGGCGTGCCAATCTCATCTTGTCTACGGTAGCGACGCCCGATTGCGCCAGCATCGTCAAACTCAACGCTCCAATTCTTGCGGAGGGCAGCAGCCAGGTCTCGAGCTTTCGGAGAGAGATCAGCGTTACGCGAAAGCGGAAGAACGGCCACCTTGATAGGTGAGAGACGAGGATCGAGACGCATCACTGCACGTTTCTCCAATTCACCTTTAGCATTCGGCGCTTCATCTTCAGTAAATGCATCCATCATGAAAGTCAGAGTGCATCGATCGACACCAGCGGCAGGTTCAATGACAAATGGAGTCCAGCGCTCGCTCTTCTCTTGATCGAAGAAAGAGAGATCTTTTCCACTCTTCGCGCTATGAGCCTTCAGGTCGAAATCGGTTCGATTGGCAATTCCTTCGAGCTCGCCCCATTCAGTACCCGCGAATTCGAATTTATATTCGATATCAACCGTGCGCTTGGAGTAGTGAGAGAGCTTCTCCTTGGGATGTTCGAAAAGTCGAAGCCTCTCGCTTCCTATCCCTAAATCTTTATACCAAGCAAGGCGTGTATCAATCCAGTATTGATGCCACTCTTCATCCGATCCTGGCACCACAAAGAATTCCATTTCCATCTGCTCGAATTCACGGGTTCGAAAGATGAAGTTCCCTGGCGTGATCTCATTCCTAAAAGACTTTCCAATCTGACCGATGCCAAATGGAGGCTTCTTGCGCGCAGTAGTCATGACATTCTCAAAATTGATAAAGATCCCCTGCGCAGTCTCAGGGCGCATATATGCAAGACCGCTTTCATCCTCAATCGGCCCAAGATAGGTTTTAAGCAATCCGGAGAATTGTCTGGGCGCAGTGAATTTCCCTTTAGTTCCGCAATGTGGGCAATTTATCTCTTCAAGATTTGATGGTTTGCGTTGATGTTTCGCTTCGAATGCATCTTCAAGATGATCTGCCCTAAAACGCTTATGGCACGAAGTACATTCTGTAAGTGGGTCAGTGAAAGTTTCGACATGCCCTGATGCTTCCCACACTTCTCGCGCCAAGATGACGCATGAGTCAAGACCAACCACATCTTCTCGTCCCGTCACCATCGAGCGCCACCACTGACGTTTGACGTTGTTCTTGAGTTCAACGCCAAGTGGCCCGTAATCCCAGGATGCCCGAAGCCCGCCGTAAATCTCAGACGATGGAAAGACAAAACCTCGCCGCTTTGCGAGCGAGACGATTGTTTCTAGACGATCGGCCATGATTGAAATCTCCATCCGGCTGGCTGTCGGAGGGCCGCCCATTGGCCCAGGAATGCGATCTCTTATTGAGAAAGCAATGTCCGGATTTTACTTTGATATAGCTCGTTCTTTGCTATTGATTACTCATTCGGTCCGACATATCCACCAGGTTCATCAATTGCCTGCGCTAAAACAGGAACAGCATCAACTTTGACCTGAAAGTTCGAAAGTGCCCGTCGATAACTGCCGATGTTCTCCCAGCGAGTCACCAGGGCTATAAGTCCGGGTTCATCGGTATTGAGCCCGATCTCCCCACTGAAGTACCCCGCACAGGATTTCAGTGCATCGTGGGCCGTTCTCAGTCTTTCAAGGAACTCCTCGTGCTGAGAGGGTTCAACTCGAAACCGAGCGATGGCGAACACCCTCAGAGAGTACGGAGAACCCCGATCCTTAATGGAAATGATTCTCATTAAGTGTTACTCTTTCCTTGTGCTACTCGCAATCGGACTCGCCGCCCTGACGGCACTTGCCACCTCCCTAGGCGGTCTCCTGGCCCTTCGTTCGCGCGATCGCCTTCACTTAGTTCTGGGGCTCGCCGCTGGTCTTCTCTTGGGTCTTGTTGCATTTGAACTACTCCCCGAGGTTTTTTCGCAAGATACTGGAGAGCTCTTTCATGTACCTGGCGCAGCTGTCGCTTTGATTGGAGGCTTCTTCGCACTCCACCTCCTTGAACAATTTTCAGGAAGCCACGAGCCCGCAGAGTCTGACTATGGTCATGACCATAAACATCGCGTCAATGCAGCGGGCACAGTCGGCGCACTTGCTATGGGTGGGCATGTCTTCATAGATGGCGTTGCTCTCGGCGTCGCCTTTCAAATTTCAAACGAATTGGGTTTCGCAGTCTTTGTAGCAGTCCTTGTCCATGCCTTCAGTGATGGACTCAATACGGTCTCGTTACTTATCAAGAGCGGGAAGTGGAGTCGTAACGGAGTAATTCTCTTGGGATTCGATGCTGCCGCTCGTATTGGTGGCGCCGCACTCGGCTCGTCTCTCGTGCTCAATGAAAAGTGGTTAGCGCTCTATCTCTCACTCTTCGCAGGAATGTTGATCTACCTCTCCACTTCGCATATTTTGCCGGAGGCGCACGCTCGACACTCCTCTAAATGGACTCTCATATCAACCTTTGCCGGGATTCTTATCATGTGGGCTCTAGTGAGCCAGATACATAGCTCAGATATTCATGCACACGAGCACGGTGATAAAGAGTCAACGCACTCTCACAGCAATCAAGGCAAAATGAGCGAACCTTCACAGATTGATTCAGATAAAGAGAGCCACGATCACTAGAGCAAAAAACTAAGAGATAGCGCGGGAAATTCGGGCAGATTGTGCGACCGAATGCTCAGGTGAGAGTGGGATGAAGACTTGCCCGATAATCCAACGAAGAACTAGAGCCGTTCCCATGGAGTCGGAGGAAGTTACAGCAGCAAGACCTTGATAAATCTTGCTCCAGATTTCACCGTCATGTCGCTCTAAGAGTGCAGCGATGGTTGCTGGATCCTTCGTGAGAGCAGTAGCAAGAGCTCTATGCGAAGAAATCTCTCGCGAAAGTATGTGAAGACGAGCCGATACTTCACGTTCACGCATCGCCAAAGCGAAGATACGTTCGATCTCTAACTCCACCACGGCCAAGAAGACTTCATTCTTGTCACGGAAGTGGTTATAAAGCGATGCTCGTGAGACTCGTGCACGATCCGCGATCTCAATCATGTTGGTCTGGCTCAATCCTTTTTCAGCAATCAAGGCGAGCGCAGTAGTGACAAGAGCAGTTCTAGTTTTTCTATGAAGTGAATGTTGATATTGATAAGTCTGGGCTGCGTTGTTTTCGTTAACCACGAAAAGACCTTGACTGAACTCTCTGGCTCTACGCTGCAGTGGAGTCGATGACCGTGAGGGTTGGGGATTCCGCTCGTTGGATGGATTGATGGACAGTGGAGAAGAGTGTGGCGAGTGAAAGGCCCAGCGCTTGGCAGATGGAGTTAAGTAATTCGGAAGAAGCTTCCTTCTGTCCGCGCTCGACTTCAGAGAGATAACCGAGTGAGACTTTGGCCGCGGAGGCGACATCGCGAAGAGTCCGTGACTGCTCAATGCGAGCGTCGCGAAGTACTGCTCCAACATGACTTCGAAGCAACTCCATGGACACCGACCCCCTTATCTGTCTATTCCAGCGCTACTGAGGAACTGATCAACTGCCCAGTCCACCGGCGTGCTCCCTAAGGATACGGGTAAGGAGGGCGAGTGCGCCTATTACCGCGCCGTTTCGCACCTGCTCGCGCCCCATTTCGCCAAGTTCCAACTTTTCAACCCGTGAGACTGGACCTGCGACGGCGACCCAAACCCTCCCTGCTGGAACTCCGTCATAGGGGCCGGGGCCAGCAATCCCGGTGGTTGCAATAGACCAGACGGTTCCCAAACGGGTTCTCGCACCCTCCGCCATAGCGAGAGCAACTTCGTCCGAAACAA
>RGOY01000042.1 GCA_010028225.1 Actinomycetota bacterium | reverse complement strand
TACAAAGTTGCTACGCGTCCACTGTGTGGTTCCCGAGATACGGTCGGGATCCAAAAAGATCCACCATAACTCCATAGAGTTTCGGCGGCTATAGCGAGAGGGAAACACCCGGTCCCATTCCGAACCCGGAAGTTAAGCCTTTCAGCGTCGATGGTACTGCACGGGGGACCGTGTGGGAGAGTAGAACGTCGCCGGACATTATTTCTAAGAAGGGGGTTGCACTATGCGGCCCCCTTCTTCAGTTTCTGGATCAGGTAAAAACTCGCGTTCGCCACGAGGCAATGAGCGTTCCTCCTCAACTCAGCGAAGCAATTCGCGCAAACCGCACAATGCAAGTTCTGCTGAGCGAAGTAGATCAAGGTCTACGGGAAGTCGTTCCCCATCAACCGATCAACGAAGTGGCGGTGATCGTCGAGGACCACAACGAAAAAACTCTGATGGAAGAGTTTCCTCGCAGCGAGATTCACGAAATGAAAAGCGACCTCGACGCATATTTGATAATCCGCCGCTTCCTGATGACTTAGATGTCAAATCTCTACCAAGCCGAGTCAAAACGGGATTGCGCGCGCTCTCTCCTGAAAATGCTGAAGTAGTTGGAAAAGAACTTTTGATGGTCATTCGATTTCTGGACCAAGCAAGTGACGAAAGCTTGGCAAGTGCCTTTCGTTACGCGAAAAGCGCAGCTGCTCGTGCTGGACGTGTCGGAGTCGTGCGGGAATTTGAGGGGAAAGTTGCCCTGAAGCAAGGGAAATATCAGGAGGCAAAGACAGCACTCCGCGCAGCACACCGTATTCTTGGTGAGGACTCGATTCTGATTGATGTTGCTGCCGCCGAGCTTGGACTCGAGCGTCCCGCTAAAGCGCTGGAAATTCTCGGTGAAGTAGATGCGAACAAGATCGAAAAAGAACGATTAATTGAAGCTCGAATCATCTCTGCCTGGGCGAGATTAGCAAGTGGCCAGAGAGATGCTGCGTTGGTCTCGGTTACCGTGAAAGATCGGGACTTTCTTGAAGGAAGGCTTGGAAACCCCCAATTACGCGGTATTGCTGAGCGAATTTTACGGTCGTGGCATGAGGTACATGAAGCAATAACGGCTAAGAGCGAGTAGTGCAGTTACGCTATGAATATGGCCAATGAGACGAATGTCGATCTTCACAAAGTTCGAGAGAAGATTAATGAAATAAAGTCTGCGCCACTTGCTGAGCACAGTCAAAGGTTTGCAGAAGTCAATCAAGAACTTGCTAAGAAAATGCAGGAGATCGAGAGCAACTAGCATGCGAATACGCCTCGACCAGGAGATGGTTCGAAGACACCTGGTTCGATCGCGAGAAGAGGCGAGATCCCTGATTGAATCTGGTCATCTTCGTGTGAACGGGATTACCGTTCGAAAACCAGCCAGTCGAGTTGCCGAGAATGATTCACTTACTGTGGATGAAGAAGTTTTGCGTTACGCCTCCCGAGGCGGACTGAAATTGCGCGGAGCACTTGATGATCTACCTGAGATCAAACCCTTGGACAAGAGGGTCATTGACGCGGGAGCATCGACTGGGGGCTTTACCGATGTTCTTCTTCAAAGTGGCGCGAGGATTGTTTACGCGGTCGATGTCGGATATGGACAGCTTGACTGGCGCCTGCAAAATCATCCACAAGTGAAGGTTATAGACAGAAAAAATGTAAAGGATCTCAAGGTTGAGGAGATTGAAAATAGGGTTGATCTGCTTGTCTCTGATCTCTCTTTCATCTCACTTAAATCAGTTTTGCCGACCTTTGTTGATTTGGTCGATGATGCGGGGGAGATGCTTCTTCTGGTGAAACCGCAGTTCGAAGTTGGCAGAGAGCGTTTGCCGAAAGGCGGCGTTCTTCGCGATCCAAGCCTTCGAGCAGAAACTGTTCGTGAAGTTGCCCAAAGGGCCTGGAGTCTTGGGTGGGGTGTCGCTGGAGTCGTTGCTAGTCGCCATCCAGGCCCTGCCGGTAACGTTGAATATTTCCTCTGGCTTCGCCGAGGGGCACCAGAACTGAGAGAATCCGACCTTGCAGCGGCAATCGAGAAGGGGCCTTCGTGAGTGAACTTCCGGTCATTTTGCTTGTCCTGCACCCTCATCGAGTAGAGGCGCTCTCGACCGCAAAAGAATTAATCAAAACCGGAGAAGGCCGGTTCAACTTTGTCACCAGTTCGTCAATAGAGGTAGCTGGAGCAAGACCGCTTGGTGACATTTCCAAAGAAGAAGTTGCGATTTGTATCGTTCTTGGCGGAGACGGAACGATGCTTCGGGCTGCTGAACTCGTACGGGGTACATCCATACCGATACTTGGCCTCAACCTCGGACATGTCGGATTCCTCGCACAGCTAAATCGCCCAACACCAGTTGAGTTGCTTCAGAGTATTGAAGCAATGAAGTTTTCCACTGAAGATCGACTCACCCTCGCATACGAGGTAGCGCGAGGAGGTGAAATCATCGCGAAAGGTTTTGCACTCAACGAAGTTGTAGTTGAAAGTGCAGAACCAGCCATGGTCGAACTCTTTGTTCAAGTGGATGATCGACCATTATCACGATGGGGTTGCGATGGGGTGTTGATCTCAACGCCAACGGGTTCAACAGCCTATGCATTCTCCGCAGGCGGCCCTGTGGTTTGGCCTGATGTCAAAGCTCTTATCTTGCTGCCTCTCGCTGCCCATGCACTCTATTCAAGACCCATGGTGATCTCGCCACATTCAACTATCAAGATTGATGTTGAGAGCGAGAGAGCGCTTCTGAGCGCTGATGGTTTAAGGCGTGTTGGGCTCGAGGAGGGTGACAGGGTTTCATTAACCGCATCACATGAATCGGTACGCCTGGCTCATCTTGATGATTCACCGTTCACTGATCGGCTTGTTGCTAAATTCAAACTTCCCGTTGAGGGATGGCGTGGAAAATAGCAAGCGTTCGATCCGCCAGATTACGATTTCAAATCTCGGAGTTATCGCAGCCACATCTATTGAACTTGGTGATGGCTTCAACGTTTTAACAGGCGAAACCGGTGCGGGAAAAACGATGATTTTGACCGCTTTAGGACTTTTGGCAGGCGAGAAGGCAGACTCAGACTTCATTCGATCAGGTGCAGACAAATTATCTGTTTCAGCGATTTTGCATCTTGAAGGTAACCCGTCAGAGACTCTTGATCACCTAATCGCTGAACAAGATCCAGAGATGGATCAAGGTGAGCTCGTCATCAGCCGATCAGTTTCGCGAGACGGAAAAAATCGTGCTGGAGTGGGTGGTGCTGTTGCCACGGCTGGAGTTGTAGCGAAGTTTGCCTCAGAGTTCTATGCCATTCATGGGCAAGGCAGTAATCAGAAGCTTCTCTCGAATGTTTATCAGCGAAAACTGATTGATCAATCGGAAGAAGAACTACGAAAGAGCTGCGAAAACCTTCGTCATGGTGTCCTCGAACTCAGAAACCGCCTCAGTCAGATCGTTAAGAGAATCGCTTTAAAACCAGACGAGTATGCGATTATGCAGTCACGTATCGAACAGCTTGATTCACTCGAGCAGTGGCAGCAGGCACTCTCTGGCGCATTGAATGCACTCGATGATGAAGAAGGTGGCGCGATTTCCTCGGTTTCTCAGGCTCACAGAGCACTTCACCAGCTTGATCAAGAGAACGAGACCGTAAACCTCCTTTCGAACCGTCTATCTTCCGCAAAGAGCGAACTGAACGATCTACGCAGTGAAATCTCCCGTCTTCTGAGTGATCTCACTAGTGAACCGGGGGAGCTGGACCGGCTCAGGGAGCGAAAGGCAGCCATATTGGCTTTCGTCAAGAAGAATTCTGATCTTACGGCTAGCGGTTCATCTCTTGATGAACAGATTCAGTCGCTTATCGATTATGCAGACTCAGTCGATCAACTGCTGGCAAATATTGAAGGTGGAGATGAACGCCTTATCGAGATGGAGAAAGAACTGAGGGAGTTTTTTGATGAATTAATGAAGGTAGGAGAAAGCGTATCCAAACTTAGAAAGATGTCCGCAAATAGAATTGAAGAGAAAATTTGCGATGAGCTCGCAGGGCTGGGCTTGGCCGGAGCAACATTCTCAATCGACATTAGCACTGTGAATGTGGCAAAGCCTGAAGACTTTCCCTTGGAGGGTTTGGATGAGGTCACATTTAAGTTCGCATCGCATCAGAGCATTACGCCACTTCCTTTAAACAAGGGAATAAGCGGCGGCGAGTTATCTCGCCTCATGTTAGCGATTGAGCTTGCACTCGTTTCCCGAGGCGAATTATTCGCGATCATTTTCGATGAAGTTGATACTGGGATAGGAGGAGAAACCGCTAATGTAGTCGGTGAGCGTCTTGCAAAATTGTCGGAAAACCACCAAATAATTGTGGTGACCCATCTACCTCAAGTAGCAGTATGGGCTCAGCATCATTACGTCATCACAAAAAGCGCGGATGGCGACTTCGTTCAATCTTCGGTTCAGAAGGTTAAAGGCGATGTGAGAGTTCGAGAGGTTGCCAGAATGCTTTCCGGCGAAGTTGAGAATAAAGCGGCGCTCGTCCACGCCCGTTCTCTTCTAGAACACGCCTCCTCACTTTGAATTGAGTGAATTCACGGAGAAGGTGATAAGTTTCTTTTCCGTGAATGCTCACGTGACCAAGCATATTTTTGTTACCGGTGGAGTCGCCTCAAGTTTAGGCAAGGGGCTGACCGCGTCATCGTTGGGTCGATTACTTCGTGCTCGAGGCTTGAAAGTCACAATGCAAAAACTTGACCCGTATATCAATGTGGATCCAGGAACTATGAATCCGTTCCAGCACGGTGAAGTCTTTGTAACTGAAGATGGCGCGGAGACGGATTTAGATATCGGCCACTATGAGCGATTCCTTGACAATAATCTGCACGGTTCTGCGAATGTCACAACCGGACAGGTGTATTCGCGCGTGATTGCCAAGGAACGACGCGGGGAGTACCTCGGTGATACAGTCCAAGTAATTCCACATATAACCAACGAAATCAAATCAAGGATGCTTGCACTCGATGGAGCTGGCATTGACGTTGTCATTACCGAAATTGGGGGGACGGTTGGCGATATCGAGTCACTTCCTTTTCTGGAAGCAGCGAGACAGATACGCCAAGAAGTGGGTCGCGAGAATGTTTTCTATCTCCATGTTTCCCTTGTGCCTTATATCGGCCCCTCTGGAGAGTTGAAAACAAAACCGACCCAACACTCTGTATCCGCACTTCGAAGTATCGGTATCACTCCTGATGCCATTGTTATTCGCTCCGATCGAGCTATTCCTGAGAGTGTGAAACGAAAGATTTCTTCGATGTGCGATGTTGATCAAGAAGCAGTTGTAGCAGCAGTTGATGCGCCCTCTATTTACGATATCCCCAAGGTCCTTCATCGAGAAGGTTTGGATGCTTACGTCGTAAGGAGACTTGGCATGCCCTTCCGGGACGTTGATTGGGCAGAATGGGACGAGCTCTTAGAGCGGGTTCACAACCCAAAACAGAGCGTGAAGGTTGCGTTGGTAGGCAAGTATGTAGATCTTCCCGATGCCTATCTCTCGGTCACGGAGGCGTTGCGTGCGGGGGGATTTGCTCATCGAGTAAAAGTCGAGATCAAATGGGTAGTAAGTGACGATTGTGTTACCGAATCCGGCGCATCAGGTGCGCTTAAGGATGTGGATGCGATCTGTGTCCCGGGTGGGTTCGGTGTTCGAGGTATTGAAGGCAAACTAGGGGCATTGAAATATGCTCGTGAAAAAGGAATTCCTACATTGGGTCTCTGTCTAGGCCTACAGTGCATGGTTATCGAGATTGCACGAAATGTCGCTGGTTTGAAGGATGCCAACTCTTCTGAGTTCGACCTTGAAACTCCCCATCCAGTCATAAGCACAATGCTTGATCAGAGAGCAATTGTTGCTGGAGAAGGTGACATGGGTGCGACCATGAGATTAGGGGCTTATGACGCTGTCCTAACAGAGAATTCCGTTGTAGCCAAATGTTATGGATCGCTTCGTATTAGCGAAAGACACCGCCACCGCTATGAAGTGAACAACCGGTACCGAGAGGCGATTGGCGAAACTGGACTTCAGTTTTCAGGTTTATCGCCAGATGCTCAACTTGTTGAATTCGTTGAGATGGATAGTGCTAAGCACCCGTTCTATGTCGGCACTCAAGCTCATCCAGAATTCAAATCGCGACCAACCAGGCCACACCCGCTTTTTGCCGGTCTTATTGCTGCTGCTTTGAGGCGAAATGGAGATGAGTAGCCTTCCTGAGAGCGCGGAGAGATTCCTCAACCACCTCCAAGTCGAGCGAGGTCTTAGCCCGAACTCGCTGCTCGCTTATAGATCAGACCTGCAGAAATTTTTCGATAGCGAATCATTTCTTGACGAAGACTCCTTTTCGCGTTTCCTCAAAAAACTTCATCAATCCAACTTGTCTGTGGCATCGATAACAAGAATTATCAGTTCGCTTCGTAGCTCTTTGGAAACGGTAATCAGTCTTGTCGAGAGTTGCCAGGATGATGTTGCTGGTATTCGTGATCGGGCGATTCTTGAACTTTTTTACTCAGCAGGAATCCGTGTGAGCGAGGCGGTGGGCTTAAATCTCGTGGATTTCCGCGGAAATGAAGAAACTTCCACTTCGCGATTTGTGAGAGTCATCGGTAAAGGTTCAAAAGAACGACTAGTTCCGGTGGGGGCTTATGCTGTCGTCGCGATGGAGAACTATCTTGTGAGAGCTCGACCTCACCTGAGCAAAGATAGAAGCAACCCTGCACTCTTCCTCAATCACCATGGGCGAAGGCTGACCCGCCAAGGTATTTGGCATCTTCTAAAGGAGGCTTCCAAGCGAGCCGGGCTTTCAGAAACCGTATCGCCACATCAACTCAGGCATTCGTTTGCTACCCATTTGTTACAAAACGGTGCCGATGTCCGATCCGTCCAAGAGCTTCTAGGACACGCTAGCGTTACGACAACTCAGATTTACACCATGGTTACAGGGGATGCCCTACGAGAAGTTTTTACCGAAAGCCACCCAAGGGCTCGCTAGATAAAGCGAACGCTTAACGTCCGCGCAAACGTCGCGCAATAATGCTCTGATCGCCCTTACTCTCAAGATCAGCAATAATTATCGCGAGAGATTCTCGAACAATTCGCCCGCGATCGACGGCTAGTCCAAGATCTCCACGCAGTAGAAGTCGCGCTTGCTCAAGATCGAACAACTCATCGGGAGATAGATAAACCGTTATCTTCTCATCATGTCGTTCACGCCCGGATGGAACGCGATCGAGATTGTTGGGTTTGCGTCTTGCAGTTGTTCGAACTCCCTTAGTCTTCGCATTTTTAACTGTTGGTTGTGCTGTCTCTACCGGAGCTTCTTCACCCTCCACCGAAGGAACCGCCGCCAGAGTTGTTTTACGAAAGAGCTCATCCGCCCCAGGAAGTGTTACTCGGCGACTCATCAGATTCCTCCTGCGCTTGCGATTGATTGGTTAGAAGTGTGGGAATCTCTTGCGACCCCCATAGAAATAATTTCGCGCGCCAATCGTCGATAAGCAGATGCGCCCGATGAGCTGCTTGCAAAGGTCGTTATCGGCTCACCGGCCACCGTTGTCTCTGGGAATCGAACGGTTCGTGAAATGATTGTGTCGAAGACCTTCTCAGGAAATGCTTCCAGAATTCTTTCAAGTACTTCTCGACTATGGACCGTCTTACGATCGTAAAGAGTGGGAAGAATTCCTAACATCTCTAGATCTGGGTTTGTGTTCTTCTGAACTTTCCCGATGATGTCCACGAGAAGGGCGACACCGCGTAAAGCGAAGTATTCACACTCAAGCGGGACTATGACGTACTTGGAAGCAGTCAACGCGTTAATAGTAAGAAGGCCTAGAGATGGTTGGCAGTCGATCAAAATCACGTCGTAGTAGTCCGAAACTGAGTCAAGAACTCGTTTCAAAACCTTCTCGCGGGCAATAACCGAAACAAGTGCGCCTTCAGCGGCAGCAAGATCTTCGTGGCTTGGAATCATGTCCATCCCTGGAACATTTGTTTTAAGCAAAAAATCTTCGATCTTTGTCGACTCATCAAGCATCAAGTTGTAGATAGAACCTTCCAGATTTCTTGTTGATACCCCGAGCCCAACAGAAAGAGAATGCTGCGGATCAAAATCGACCAAGAGGACACGTCTGCCTAGTTCAGCTAATGCTGCGCCAAGATTGATTGTTGTTGTCGTCTTGCCAACACCACCCTTTTGATTGACTACGGAAATAATGGTTGCGTTTCCGTGCGATGAAAGGGGAGCGGGCTCTTTGAAACTTCGGGCTTTCTTACCTAAGACCAAAGAAGTGGTGGTCACATCATCGTCTTGGAAAGTCGATTTAGCACTCAATCGAGATACCTCTCTAACAACTTTCTCGAAGCCTATTGGTGTCGCCCCTTCCATGCAAGGCGCAACATCTGAAGTAGGTTAATGCCATGGACGTTGCTACTGCGCCAGATTCACTCATTCCTGGTTTCCACGTCCGTTTAGAGAATTTTGACGGCCCCTTCGACTTGCTGTTGCAGCTAATCGCGAAGCACAAAATGGATGTCACCGAGGTGGCGTTGGCGACGGTGACTGACGAATTTATTGGATATATCCGTAACCTTGAACGAGAGGGTGAGGGTTGGGATTTAGAGAAAGCAACGGAATTTCTCGTTGTAGCGGCGACACTTCTTGATCTCAAAGCTGCTCGACTACTACCCAGCGGAGAAATAGACGACGAAGCAGATCTGGCATTGCTGGAAGCGCGCGACCTTCTCTTCGCACGGCTCCTGCAGTACAGGGCCTTCAAGCAGATAGCCAGCTTGCTAGAAGAGAAAATAGTTGACGCTGAAAGGTCGTTCCCCAGGGTGGTCTCGCTGGAACCCCATTTAGCGGAGTTGCTTCCAGAAGTTGTACTCGGCCTTTCGCCTGATCGTTTTGCGGCGTTAGCTGAAAGAGCCTTGTCTCCCCGTGAAGAGCTAAATTTTTCAACGTCGCACTTGCATTTGCCTCTGGTCTCCGTGGCTGAGGAAGGTCAGAAGATGATTCCCAGGATTAAGGCTTCCAAAATTGTGACATTTAGGACAATTGCCGCGGACGCACCGTCGCATCTGGTCGTCATCGCACGTTTCTTAGCCCTGTTGGAGCTTTTTCGCGAGGGTGTAATTCGATTCCAACAGCTGATCGCGCTTGGCGATTTGACGATTGAATGGATAGGCGACGAGAGAGCCACGGTCCACATTTCTGATGAGTTTGATCGAGCCGTAGAACCTGCTGATGGGCCGGGTTCTGATAATGAATGAGATAAGGAGTGCCATTGAAGCCATTTTGATGGTTTCAGAGGAGCCGGTGTCGGCCCAAGTTTTCGCCCAGATACTCGAAGTTCCCTTCGAGGAAGTCGATCGCGTCTTGCGCGAGATGCGTAGCGACTACGTTTCGGAAGGCAGGGGGTTTCAACTGAACGAAGTTGCTGGTGGGTGGCGTTTCTACTCATC
>RGOY01000041.1 GCA_010028225.1 Actinomycetota bacterium | reverse complement strand
TTTCACTTTCGATGGCAACACCAGTACGTCCAGGGATGTCGTAGAGCATCACCGGAAGATCGCTCGCTGAGGCCATTGCGGTGAAGTGCGCAAAGATGCCCGCTTGTGGTGGCTTGTTGTAATAGGGAGTGACAACTAAAAGCCCATCAGCTCCTGCGGCCGCGGCCATACGCGCCTGATCAATTGAATGTGAAGTCTCGTTGTTTCCTGCACCTGCCACTATCTTGAGGCGTCCACCTGTAGCTGCTTTGACGACTTTAATGATCTCGATTTTCTCTTCATCGCTCGTGGTCGGAGCTTCTCCGGTGGTTCCATTAACCACGATTCCGTCATGACCGGTTGACTCAAGGTGGGCAGCAAGTTTCTCAACTCCCTGCCAATCGATAGTGAGGTCATCTTTAAATGGTGTGATCATCGCCGTGAGAAGACGGCCAAAGGGTGGCTTGATCTCAAAGGGCGAACTCATGAGCCGAAGGTTACTAGGTGTCCTTGCTCTGACCCCTAGTGGGCCGTCACACCTAGTCCAGTTACGGGGCTACCCGTCCAGACTTCTGAAAAGCCGAGTAGGTAAGCGGCATCAACTCAGCGAAGTGAGACTCCATCTTCTCGGCCACCATCTCGATCTCGCGTTGTGGGTAGCTCGGGAAGTGAGAACCTTCACGTGATGTACGAAGCGAGAGGAAATTCATCAAAGCCCTTGCATTCATCGTCACATACATTGAAGAGTAGAGCGCGACAGGCAGGACAGCACGAGCCACTTCTCGCGCGATTCCAGCATCGAGCATCTTCTTATAGCTCTCGTAAGATTTGATGTAACTCTCTTTCATCGCCGCGACCATCAGATCAAATTGCTCACTTGTTCCATCAATAAATTCGTACGCACCCGTCTTTCCGATCTGTACCAGCTTTCGGTCCTTGTTTGGAAGATAGAAAACTGGGCGAAGCTCTCGATAGCGTCCACTCTCTTCGTTATAGGAAGCAATTCGGTGTCGCATAAACTCACGAAAGACCAGGATTGGTGCGGAGATGAAAAATGTCATCGAGGTGTGCTCAAAAGGTGAGCCATGACGTTCGCGCGCCAAATAATTGATCAGACCTGCAGAGCGTGAGGGATCGGCATCAATTTCGGCCAGTGACTGTTCTCCAGCAGTAGAGACGCGAGCCGCCCAGATCACATCAGCATCGTTTGCGCTTGCTTTTACTAATTCGACGGTCACATCATCTCGGAAGATGATTTCGGAAGCTTCACTCACGCGCCAGACCTTATCTAACGCAGCGAAGTGCCTTTGCCATAGGGCAGAATCTCCGCGTGTCATCTCCCATCTTCCGTCAGTCCATGGGGGTTGCGATTCCAGTTGGCATGTATGGCGCAGCCTTCGGCGCAGCGGGAATTGCGGCAGGTCTATCAATCTGGCAAACCAGCGCGCTCTCACTGCTTCTCTTCTCTGGCGCATCCCAATTCGCAATCGTTGGTGTTATCGGAGCCGGTGGAACAGTCATCGCCGCCATCCTGGCTGGCGTTCTCTTAGGGCTTCGCAATGGCTTCTACGCACTTCGAATGGCTCCCTTGCTTGGTGTTTCAGGGGTCAAGCGAGTTCTTGCATCTCACATCACAATTGATGAATCCACCCTCGTTGCACTTGCCCAAGATCACGAGAAGGTAGAACAAGTACGGAAAGGTTTTTGGTTCACCGGTCTTGGTGTCTTCTTTTTCTGGAACCTCTTTACCGTTATCGGCGCACTTGGTGCATCACTTTTGGATAATCCATCGAAGTGGGGACTTGATAGCGCTGTACCCGCCGCATTTCTCGCACTTCTTTGGCCCCAACTCACCTCAAGGAAACTTCAGCTGATTGCTCTTCTTGCAATGGCAATGGCGCTCGCACTCTCACCGATGCTCTCTCCTGGACTTCCAATCATCTCTGTTGTGATTATCGCTTTCATCGCAGGATGGAATTCGAGATGACGAACACCGGTATCTGGGTGGCGATCCTGGTCTCAAGTGGACTGATTTTTGTTGCGCGAATCGTCGGCTACAACGTGCCTGGATCGATTCTTGCCAAAGAGCGTCTTCAGCGAATAACGGGCCTGATTCCAATTGTCTTACTCTCTGCTCTCGTCGGATCACAGACTATGGTCAAAAGCGGTGAGGTCGTTATTGACCATCGACTTGCGGGCCTTCTTGCAGGGGCTATAGCGCTACGGTTGAAGGGGAGTTTTCTTATTGTTCTCGTTATCGCTGGTCTCACTGGTGCACTGGTTTACAACTTCAGCTAAATTAAAAAATGCAAGGACTAGAAGAGGTAGGCGTCCAGACCGACTGTAAGTCCTGGATGTGATTTCGCTTTTCGTATAGCGAGCAGGACGCCAGGCATGAAACTTGAACGATCCAGTGAGTCGTGGCGAATCGTGAGCGTCTCACCCGTTGCGCCGAAGATGACCTCTTGATGCGCAACTGCTCCTTGCGCTCTTATGGAGTGAATAGGAACTCCCTCTACTCGTGCACCTCGCGCCCCGTCGAGAGAACTTTGGGTTGCATCGGGCATTTCACCCAAGCCAGATTCTTGCCTTGCCTTTGAAATAAGTTCAGCAGTCTTCTTTGCAGTTCCACTGGGTGCATCAACTTTCGCTGGATGATGAATCTCTACGATTTCAGCGCTCGGAAAATGGGCTGCTGCCTCACTTGCAAAGCGCATCATCAAAACTGCACCTAATCCAAAGTTTGGCGCAATCAGCACGCCGCTCTTAGGGCTTCCTCCGAGCCATCCTTCAATCTGATTGAGTCGATCTGTAGTGAACCCAGTAGTTCCAACCACAGCATCAATGGAGTTTTCCACCAGGAATTTAATGTTTTGCATCACTGAATCAGGAATCGTGAAATCAACGACTACCTCGGCTCGCAGTTCCACTAACTTCTTTAGATCATCACCAAGATCAAGGGCTGCGACAAGTTCCATATCGGATTCCTTCGAGACGGCCCGGACTACTTCACTTCCCATTCGGCCTTTAGCGCCGAGGACTCCGACTCGAATCATCTGACCTTCAACTCCTACTACTTAATCGCTAGATCAAGTTCTCAAAGACAGCCGCGGACCGGAATGGCCCCACAACGGCAAGGGTAGGGCTTTTACTGAGTAACTCGCTAGCAATTGCAGTGATGGCGCGAGAATCGACCGAATCGATTCGATGAAGAATCTCATCAAAGCTAGCCACGTGACCGTAGACCAATTCACTCTTACCGATTCTGCTCATACGAGATCCACTATCTTCTTGGGAGAGGACGAGTGATCCGCGGACTGCACCTTTTGCCCTCAACAACTCCTCACTATTGAGTCCATTGCTAGCGACTTCCTCGAGCACGCCACGAAAGACTCGTATCACTTCTTTTGCATTCTTAGGCGCGGTTCCGGCATAGAAACCTAAGTGTCCGGTGCCCGAGAATTGTTGCGCATATGCATAGACAGAATAAGCAAGTCCACGTTTTTCGCGAACCTCTTGAAAGAGTCGGGAAGACATTCCGCCGCCAAGGGCGGCTGAGAGAACTCCAACAGCAAATCTTCGAGGATCATCGCGATCCACTGAAGGAAGCCCAAAAAATAGGTGAGCTTGTTCGCTCTTTCGTGCCATGAGCCCGACACTTCCTTTGGAACGAGTGAATGGCTCGCTCTTTCTGATCTCTGGAGCGCTTGGCCGATCTAAGAATCCATCGCGGGAAAGGGCTGATTCAATTGCAGCGATTACTTTGCGGTGTTTGATATTTCCGGAGACTGAGACGACGATCTGATCCGGACGATATCGCTTCTGGTAATAGTCGAAAATTGCATCGCGCTTGATTTTTTTAATGGTGTCGACGCTGCCAAGTATGGAGCGAGCGAGAGCATTCTTTCCGTAGAAACTTTCGGCAAATACTTCATGGACAAGATCGCTTGGATCATCATCGCGCATCGCGATTTCTTCTAAGACAACATTGCGCTCTGCATCGACATCCTCAGGCTTGCACAGCGATGAGGTGATCAAATCAGAGATAACGTCGATAGCAATCGGTAAATCTGTATCTATCACTCGCGCGTAAAAACATGTGTATTCCTTGGTAGTGAAGGCATTCATCTCACCTCCGACTGATTCAATCGCCGATGAGATCTCGAGACTTGATCGACGCTTCGTTCCTTTGAATAGTAGGTGCTCGAGGAAGTGTGATGCTCCAGCACTTCGCGCATCTTCATCACGAGACCCAACATTTACCCAGACACCGAAAGCGGCGCTGCGCACCTCGGGTACTGCCTCTGTGACGATACGGAGTCCACTTGGGAGAACCGTCCGCCGCAGAGACATTTATGTACCTAACGTTACGTGGTGAGGTGAGAGCCGATACTGAAGAGCTACTCCTGCGCCTCGGCCTTTGCATTATCGGCGCGAGGGGCGCTGTTCTCAGCTGAGTCATCAAGGACCGGGATAAGTGAGAGTTTACCCTTGGGATCAATCTCACCAATCTCGACATGAACCTTATCTCCGACCTTCATAACATCTTCAAGATTGTCGATGCGCTTACCACCATGCATCTTTCGAATCTGTGAAACATGGAGAAGACCATCTTTTCCTGGAACCAGGTTGATGAATGCACCGAAGGCAGCCAACTTAACGACGCTTCCGTTATATCGCTCCCCTACCAGAGGAACTTTCGGATTGACGATGTCATTGATCATCTTCTTTGCTGCATCAGCAGCTGTTCCATTGGTTGCACCGATATACACGGTTCCATCATCTTCAATGGTGATTTCAGCTCCGGTCTCATCTTGGATCTGGTTGATCATCTTGCCCTTTGGTCCGATGATCGCCCCGATCATGTCCTCAGGGACCTTGACCGAGATGATGCGTGGTGCGAGTGGATTCATCTCATCCGGACGATCAATCGCCTCAGCCATCACATCAAGGATTCGAAGTCTTGCCTCACGTGCTTGATGCAACGCGCCACCAAGAACACTTGCTGGAATTCCATCAAGCTTGGTATCGAGTTGAAGCGCAGTGACGAACTCATGAGTTCCTGCCACCTTGAAATCCATATCACCGAAAGCATCTTCAGCACCAAGGATGTCTGTCAGGGCCACGTACTCAGTCTTTCCATCTACTTCGTCTGAGATGAGTCCCATCGCGATACCTGCGACAGGAGCCTTGAGAGGCACTCCGGCATTGAGCAGTGAAAGAGTTGATGCGCAGACGGATCCCATTGATGTTGAACCATTGGAGCCAAGCGCCTCTGAGACCTGACGGATCGCATAAGGGAAATCCTCACGCTTTGGCAAAACGGGAACAAGTGCGCGTTCAGCAAGAGCGCCATGCCCGATCTCTCGTCGCTTTGGTGAGCCAACACGACCAGTCTCGCCAGTGGAGTACGGCGGGAAGTTGTAGTTATGCATGTAACGCTTCGTCGTCTCAGGACTCAAAGTGTCAAGCTGCTGCTCCATCTTGAGCATATTGAGAGTCGTAATCCCAAGGATTTGAGTCTCGCCTCGCTCAAAGAGTGCAGATCCATGAACGCGGGGCACGACCTCAACTTCAGCAGAGAGTGGTCGAATGTCTTTAAGGCCTCGACCATCAATTCGAACCTTGTCGCGAAGTACTCGCTGACGAACCGACTTCTTAGTGACGGAGCGGATTGCCGCTGAAATTTCCTTCTCGCGTCCTTCGAAAGAAGGTGCAAGCTCTGCAACAACGCTTTCAGAAATTGAAGCGAGTTGTTCTTCACGCTCCTGCTTTCCAGCAATAGTGAGCGCCTTTGCGATGCTCTCTTTCGCAGATTTCTCAACTGCTGAATAGACATCATCTTGATAATCGAGGAAGACTGGAAACTCCGCAGTCGGCTTAGCCGCAATCTTGGCGAGCTCAATCTGCGCTTCACACATGATGCGAATGAACTTCTTAGATTCCTCAAGGCCCGAGGCAACAACTTCCTCAGTAGGGGCAGTTGCGCCACCTTTGATTAACTCGATCGTGTTATCAGTCGCTTCTGCTTCGACCATCATGATCGCGACATCGTTGCCCGCGATTCGGCCGGCAACGACCATATCGAATACTGCGCCCGCCACCTGCGAGTGATCAGGGAAAGCAACCCATTGCCCTTCGATCAGTGCCACTCGAACCGCGCCAACCGGACCGGCATAAGGCAAGCCTGCAAGTTGGGTCGACATCGATGCAGCATTGATTGCCACCACGTCGTACATGTGATCTGGGTGGAGAGCCATCACGGTGACGACTACCTGAACTTCATTTCGAAGTCCTTTGATAAACGATGGGCGAAGTGGCCTATCGATCAAACGACAAGTAAGAATCGCTTCTTCACTTGGTCGACCCTCACGTCGAAAGAAAGATCCTGGGATTCGGCCTGCGGCGTACATCCGCTCTTCGACATCCACTGTCAGTGGGAAGAAGTCGAATGACTCGCGGGGCGATTTTGATGCTGTAGTTGCAGAGAGCAACATCGTCTCTTCATCGAGATAGACGACTGTGCTTCCTGATGCTTGCTGTGCAAGGCGTCCGGTTTCGAAGCGAATCTCTCGCTTACCGAACTTTCCATTGTCGATTGTTGCTATTGATGTATGGACTTGATTACCCACGTATTGGGTCTCCTTCTCGTCTCGTACTCCTGCCGATGAGCACCATGCTCAATGCAGGCGAGGTTGACGACGAGGAAAGGGAATTGATGCGAAAGTATCTTGACTTGAATAACGATCTTCGATCGAAGCACACAGAGAACTCTCTGTGAACCACTACCGAGGACCAGTCATCCAACGGTGCAAGACTTTGCCGTCAATCCCTTGCGATCGAAGCCGACCTCAATGGTTTGAACCCTCTGAACGAATCAGAGAGGTTGTATGAAGTTTTTTGACGCCGAGTGAAGCGAGATTCGCTTAGCGGCGGATTCCAAGTTTGTCGATGATCGCGCGATATCGCTCGATATCGACCTTGGCGAGATACTGCAAGATGCGTCGACGCTTACCGACCAGGAGAAGAAGACCACGTCTGTTGTGGTGATCATTCTTGTTGGTCTGCAAGTGCTCAGTTATCTGATCTATTCGCTTAGAGAGGATCGCAATCTGCGCCTCTGGGCTCCCGGTATCCGATGCAGAGGCACCGTAAGCGGAAACAAGTTCTTTCTTCTCAGCGGGCGATAGTGCCATTGCTGACTCCTTTGCATCGTTGGCGAGGGACTTCGGTATCTCCCACAAAGTCACCAGTTATCTCGCGTGACTCACTTAGTCGTTCTTTAGTTAGACCTTCTTAAAATGAGTCGCCGAAGGTTACCAGCGCACCGTTGAGAGAAGGAAATCGAGCTCTAATAGCGCTCAATCTGAGTCAATTTCCTCGCTTGATTCACGTCTTCCCGCATCTGCGTCAAGAGTCCATCGAGTGAGTCGAACTTCAATGTGTCGCGAAGAAAATAGCCAAACTCGATACAGGCCTCTTTGCCATAGAGATCTAGACCCTCTTCATCAATGGCATAAGCCTCCACTTGAATTGCGCGCTCACCACCAGATTTTGGAAAAGTGGGATTACGACCAATTGATATAGCAGCTTGCCACTTCGAAGTTCCAACGGTGAGCCAGCCAGCGTAAACACCTTCTTTGGGAATTGTTGCCTTGGGATGAAGAGCAAGATTTGCCGTCGGGTATCCGATTTCTCGCCCACGCTTCTCTCCGTGGATCACTTCGCCAGTGAGTTGATGTGGCCGAGTGAGCAATTCACTCGCTGGCTCGACCTCTCCATCTCTTATTAATCCCCTGATCCGTGTGGATGAGACAGAAACTCCTCTATTGCTGGCGAGAGAAACTACATCGAGTGAAAACTCTTTGCGCGCTGACAAAGTAGTCACATCCCCGGATGCCTTTGAGCCAAATGTGAAATTTGATCCTACGACTACGTGCTTCGCATTCAAAGCACCGATGAGAATTTCTTCGATGAACTCTGCTGGAGTCAGCGCAGCGAATTCCTTGGTGAATGAGTGGACAGCAACCGCATCAGCGCCATTGAGACGAAGTTGTGCAATCCGATCCTCAAGCGTGAGCAAGAAGGTGGGTTCTTTCTCAGGGGCCAAGATTGCAGTTGGGTGAGGAAAGAAAGTTAGCGCCACTACTTTCTCACTCTGTGAGCGCGCTCGCTCGAGAAGAAGTTGATGGCCCTGGTGTACTCCGTCGAAGATTCCAATGACGACAGCTCCGCCGCGAATCTCGCTCTCATGCCATTGCAGATGACTATTTGCAATCATCAATCTGCTCCTTCGCGCGTAGCAAAGACTGCCTTCGGTGTTGCTACATCTCCATCATCTTTGATGACTGCTACAAGATCACCGCGCGGTGAGATCGCAGCGATTGAACTTTCGGCACTTCCCGACGTTGAAATCTGTTTACCGAAGGAGAGAGCACTCACTTCATTATCGCTGAGCTTGCGTATTGGCAACACCTTGGCGATAGCCGTCGCTGCAGGGATGAGAGCACTGGGCTCAATATCCCCGCTATCTTCAATAGTAAATGGTGATGCTTCTATACGTCGTAGCGAGATGAGATGTCCACCGACATCTCGAGCTATCGAGCGAATATAGGTCCCTGCAGAACAAGTTATATCAACATCAATCTCATCGCTTCGAACGTTCAAGATATCTATTTTGAAGATCTCTACCTTTCGCGCTTTCAACTCAATCTTCTCTCCATCTCGAACCCTCTGATAGGCACGTTTTCCATTCACTTTGATGGCAGAGACTGAACTTGGTACCTGATCGATGACACCTGTCATAGATTTCAAAGCAGTGGTTGCTCTTTCGATGGAGTCAGAATCCACCGGAGACGTTTCAATGACTTCGCCCTCTCGATCATCTGTCGAGGTGAGAACTCCCAATTTGATTGTCGCGAGATATCGTTTCCTACCTTGCATGATGTAATCAAGGAGTCGAGTAGCAGATTCGATTCCAAGCACCATCACACCAGATGCCATCGGATCCAAGGTACCCGCGTGACCAATCTTTCTTGTACCCAATATTCGACGCGCGCGCGCCACTAGGTCATGGCTTGTTATGCCCTCTGGCTTATCAAGGACGAGAAAGCCTGCGTTCAACTGCGCTTATCCCGACTAACTCTGACTCTTGGGTGAATGCCGATAAGGATCGGCATCGCCTACCGGTTTTGCCTTCTCTCTGATCGCTGCAACTTCTGCATCGTGCTTCTTCACTTCAGCGAGGAGTGAATCAAAACTTGTGACGCTCTCACTTATCGCATCTTCGAAGAATGTGATTGTCGGTGTGAGTCGAGTGCCGAGTGCTTGACCCACTTCAGATCGAAGAAGGCCAGTCGCGCTTTTGAGCGCTGCCGAGGTCGCCTTGCGCTCTTCGTCACTACCAAAGACGGTATAGAAAATAGAAGCACTCTGAAGATCACCAGTTACCCGAACGTCAGTGATAGTGACGAAACCGAGTCGCGGATCCTTCACTTTGCTTTCCAGCGCAGAGGCCACAACTTCCTTGATGCGATCGGCAACGCGTCCGGTTCGATGTGAGGGATTAGAGTGATGGCGCATTGCTATACCCGCTTCTTCTCACGCATCTCGAATACCTGTATCTGGTCACCCACCTGAATATCTTTGAAGGATCCGACACCGATACCGCACTCGTAGCC
>RGOY01000005.1 GCA_010028225.1 Actinomycetota bacterium | reverse complement strand
GCTGGTCGCTCAGATGGGGCGAAAGTTTCTACTGCAGTGAAAACAGCGCTAGCCAAACTGAAATAAATCCCTGGAGGAAAAAAATGATCAAGTATGAATACGCAACAGTTCCACTCCTAACACATGCAACAAAGCAGATACTTGATACCTGGGGTTCGGATGGTTGGGAATTGGTCCAAGTAGTTCCTGCTCCGGGTGGCGGCGATCAACTCGTTGCGTATATGAAGAGGGCGCTTGCTTAGATGTCGATTCGAGAACGCCTGAAAGCAGAAGGTTTGGAAATACCGGTGGCTCCAAAACCAGTGGCTGCTTATGTCCCGGCAACGAGAACAGGAAATCTTCTCTTTACTGCAGGCCAACTGCCGCTTCGAGATGGTGTGATGGTCAAAGAAGGAAAAGTAGGACTGGATGTAACAGTCGAGGAGGCAAAGGAGCTCGCCAAGATTTGTGCTTTGAATTGCTTGGCAGCTGTGGAGACGCTTGTTGCAGTTGAGAAAATCGTCAAAGTTGTTCGACTTGTTGGGTATGTCAATGCAATACCTGGATTCACTGCACAACCTGCTGTCATAAATGGTGCAAGCGAACTCTTCGTGGCGTTATGGGGCGAGGATGGAAAACACGCTCGAAGCGCTATAGGGGTGGCAGATCTACCACTCAATGCGCCTATTGAATTAGAACTTACTGTTGAAGTGAGCGACTAACTCACTTTCCGCGCTTTGCAAGGCGTTCATAGTCAAGCACTACAACTGCTCTAGCTTCTAGACGCAACCACCCACGACTAGCGAAATCTGCAAGCGCCTTGTTGACCGTCTCACGTGAGGCTCCAACAAGTTGAGCCAACTCCTCTTGAGTGAGATCGTGATTGACATGGAAGCCATCATCTTTTTTCACGCCAAATCGTTCACCTAGGTCGATAAGAGCCTTTGCAACTCGACCTGGGACATCAGAGAAGACGAGATCGCTAACTACTTCATTTGTTCGACGCAACCGCTGTGCCAGACGTGCAAGGAGCTGAAGCGAAACTTCTGGGTGAGCCGTAACCCAAGGAATGACTTTGTCGTGACCCAGAGCGAGAAGGCGGGTATCCGTAACCGCAGTTGCAGTTGCTGTTCTTGGTCCGACATCAAAGAGGGAGAGTTCGCCAAACATTTCTCCGGGGCCAAGAATCGAAAGTAGATTCTCTCGACCGTCAGAGCTTCGAGTACCGAGCTTGATCTTTCCTTCAATAATGACGTAGAGAGTCTGGCCCTCATCGCCTTCGCTGAAGAGCACTCCACCTTTGTTGATCTTCACAGTCGTCATTGACTCTTTCAGAGTGGAAGCGGCGCTGTCATCAAGTGCGGTGAAGAGTGGTGCTCGTCGGACTACCGTCTCGTCGTGGGCGGGATTAGGGGTTTTCGCCATGTTTCAAACCTTATCGCCAAAATGAACAGTGATGAAATCGAGAATCTGCACCGCTCATGAAGCACTTTTCGCGAAGCTATCTGGCGTAATCTCAAGGCATGGCAAAGAGTCTTGCAGTAAGGCAAGCCGAGGCTCGTCAGATCTATCGAATCCTCACGCGGCGATATCCGAATGTTCGCTGTGAGTTAAACTTCAAAACAGCATTCCAACTTCTTGTTGCGACTGTTTTGAGCGCACAATGTACGGATAAGCGAGTCAATATGGTTACGCCAGGACTTTTTCAGAAGTTTCCTAATCCAAGGGCAATGGCTAAAGCCGATCTTCGTACGATTGAGAGATTGATTAAGTCAACGGGATTTTTTCGGACGAAGGCGAAGAGCATCAAAGGACTCTCGATAGAGATCGTCGAGAAATATGGTGGACGTGTTCCCCGAACTCTTGAAGAGCTAGTCATATTGCCCGGGGTTGGCAGGAAGACGGCCAATGTCGTACTCGGCCATGCTTTTGATACACCGGGGATTACTGTCGATACTCACTTCGGACGCCTCTCACGGAGATTTGGATGGAGCAAGGCGACGGATCCGGTCAAAGTAGAGCATGAAGTAGGAAAGTTGATTCCTCGGAGAGAGTGGACAAATCTCTCGCAACGGATGATTTGGCATGGCAGGCGGGTCTGTCATTCAAGGAGACCCGCCTGTGGCGCGTGCCCTCTTGAAAATCTATGTCCATCATTCGGAATCGGTGAACGGGATCCAATCAAAGCAAGCTCATTGCTCAAAAGCGATAAGGATTTCAGATGATTGTGGACCTGATTATCGTTGTACTTCTGCTGGTTTCTTTATTTAGCGGCTACAAAAAAGGTCTTGTTTCTTCGCTCCTGGGTTTGGTCGGCTATTTGATTGGCGGGGTTGTTGGACTTGTTGTGGCAAAAGAACTCACACGTGATTGGGAAGGGTTTAAAACAACCATTCTTGCCTTAGTAGTTGCAATGTTTTTAGGAGCACAGATAGGACAACTCATTGCCAGGTCAATCGGAAAAGGTTTCCGCTCGCTCATTGGACCACTAAAGATTTTTGATGGAGCTCTCGGTGCACTTTTCGGTCTTGGTAAAGCCCTTGTGGCGGTCTATCTCCTTGCTTCTTTGCTTCTTCTCACTCCCTGGCAAGCTCCGGCGAACGCAATCTCAGAGAGCCAAATCTTCAGCGAGATGTCAGCAAGAGTTCCAGATTCAATTAATCAAATTTTCAATGAGATAAAGTCAAGGTTGAGTTCCTGAAAGTCACTTGATTTAGATTCCTGAAGTTTTCTGGCAATAACTCTCATTCTTCAGAAGAAGGGGTCGAGAGCCCTTCTTGGATTAATCGCATTACATTTGGATCAGCGAGAGTTGTTGCATCCCCAACCGCTCTATTCTCTGCGACATCGCGAAGCAGTCGACGCATGATTTTCCCACTTCTCGTTTTCGGTAATTCGGGGACGACCATAATTTGCTTGGGTTTGGCGATTGCTCCGATCGCTTTAGCAACGTGTGCTTTGAGCTCGTGGATGAGCATCTCTCCGCCAGTAGTTGGCACACCACCTCTCAAAATCACAAAGGCAACTATTCCTTGACCTGTCATCTCGTCATTTGCCCCAACAACAGCTGCCTCAGCAACAGAAGGATGGGAGACCAAAGCACTCTCAACTTCTGTCGTAGAAATTCGGTGCCCAGAGACATTCATTACGTCATCTACTCGCCCAAGTACCCAGATCGCTCCATCTTCATCAAGTTTTGCGCCGTCTCCCGCGAAATAAAGCCCAGGAAAGCGTGACCAGTACGTCTGTTGATACCGATCTGGTTCGCGCCAGATTCCTCGGAGCATCGAGGGCCAAGGTTTATCGAGAATGAGATAGCCACCTTGTCCGAAGCCCACCTCTTTTCCGTCCCCGTTGACAACTTTCGCGCTGATACCGGGAAGAGGACGCATTGCAGAACCAGGTTTTGTGGCAGTCACTCCAGGCAGTGGCGAGATCATGATTGCCCCAGTCTCTGTCTGCCACCATGTATCAACGATGGGGCAGTGACCGCCGCCAATTATTTCTCGGTACCAGATCCAAGCTTCGGGGTTGATTGGTTCGCCCACTGATCCAAGTAAACGAAGCGAAGAAAGATCGTGTCCTTTTGGGTATTGATCTCCCCACTTCATCCAGGTTCGAATCAAAGTTGGAGCGGTATAGAGAATCGTCACCTTGTACTTCTCGATAATTTCGAAAATGCGTCCTTTATGTGGCGTATCGGGAGTACCTTCATAAATGACTTGGGTAGCCCCATTAGCAAGCGGGCCATAGACGATGTAGGAGTGTCCGGTCACCCATCCCACATCTGCAGTGCACCAGTAAATGTCTTTCTCTGGTTTGAGGTCGAAGACAGCATGGTGGGTGAAGGAGGCTTGTGTGAGGTAACCACCCGTTGTATGGAAAATTCCCTTTGGTTTTGCGGTTGTTCCCGAGGTGTAGAGGATGAAGAGCGGATGTTCCGAGTCGAAACCTTGTGCTTCGTGTTCGACGCTTTGACGGTCAACGAAATCATGCCACCAAATGTCTCGCTTTGGATTCCATGGAGTTTCCTGCTTAGTTCGCTGTACAACAAGGACGTGCTCAACATTTGTTTCGCCCTTGAGGGCCTCATCAACCGTAGGTTTAAGAGCAAAAGGAGCACCTTTTCTAAATCCGCCATCTGCCGTGATCACAATTTTGGCGTCAGCATCTTGAATCCTGGCAAGGAGCGAATCGGCAGAGAACCCGCCAAAGACAACTGAATGTGCCGCCCCAATTCGTGCACATGCGAGCATTGCAACAACAGCCTCAGGGATCATCGGCATATAAATGGCAACACGGTCGCCGTCGACTATCCCGAGTTCGGTGAGCGCGTTCGCACACTTCTTCACTTCAATCAAAAGCTCGCTGTAAGTAATTTTTCGAGAGTCTCCTGGCTCCCCTTCAAAGATAAGGGCAGGTCTCTCGCCTCTTCCCCCTAGAACATGTCGATCAAGACAGTTAAATGAGGCGTTGATCTTTCCGCCGACGAACCATTGTGCAAAAGGTGGCTTCCAAATCAGTGGCGTATGCCAAGGTTGAAACCAGTCGAGTCGTCTGGCTTGTTTCTCCCAGAAAACAATCGAATCAGAGTCAGCCTCTTCGTAGATTGATTCTTTGACATTGGCGTTCTTAGCAAACTCAGGTGTTGGTGGAAATGTGCGCGTCTCAGAGAGCAAGTTTGATAGAGACTCTTCGCTCATGTAGGTGAGATTACCAGCGCCCACTTATACACACTAGATGTTTCCCAATGCTCTTCTACTGTGAGTCAACAAGGAGGATGACGCCCCTTGAACTCTCACGATTGACTAACAGACCAAAGAATCAGTGAGAACGACCGAGACCACCAAACTATGGAATGAGGAAAATATGTTCTTTCTTGCGGGCACTATTGCCGAGTGGGCACCATCCCTTACTGAGCGGATATTTAAGCTCTACTTTTCACCAATCTTTAGAGGTATTACCTCATATGTGCTACAACAGTTGATCAACCTATGGGCACTGCGCTGAAAAGTCGTTGATTCTTGGGTTCGAGAGTCGAACCGAATACCAGTAAAATACGGAGGCTCTCGAATCCAGTGATGTATGCGAGATGACCACCTGCGACCGAAACCAAGAACGGTCAATCATCGAGGAGTGACGATGAATCAAGCGATGTTCGAACAGATGAAATCCGGCAAAGGATTTATCGCAGCCTTAGATCAGAGTGGTGGCAGCACCCCTAAAGCGCTCAAGTTATACGGTGTGGACGAGAGTTCCTACTCAAGTGAAGCCGAGATGTTTGACCGCATTCATGAGATGCGAAGTCGTCTCATTACCTCGCCCGCTTTCGATGGGAAACGCGTCATAGGTGCGATTCTTTTCGAGATGACCATGGAGCGTTCAATCGATGGCCTGGGTTCTGCGGAATATCTCTGGCAGAGAAAGAAAGTTGTTCCTTTTCTCAAAGTAGATAATGGTCTTGCTGATGAAGTCGATGACGTCCAGTTAATGAAGGCCATACCCGAATTAGGCGAGCGAATCGAGGCTGCCAATAGACATGGCGTTTTCGGAACGAAGATGCGTTCGGTCATTAACTTAGCTAACTCATCTTCGATTCGAAAAGTCGTCGAGCAACAGTTCTCAATTGGCAAAGAGATAATTTCGGGTGGTTTGGTTCCTATCATTGAGCCTGAAGTCAATATCAAGTCGACTCAAAAGGCTGAAGCCGAATCGATACTGAAGGACGAGCTGCTTGATTTTGCAGCAAGCCTTTCCAGTGATGAAAACATCATGCTCAAGTTATCACTACCAACTGTCCCCGACCTTTATAAAGAACTTGTTGCGCACCCTCGAGTAGTTCGAGTAGTTGCTCTCTCGGGCGGTTATTCACGAGATGAGGCGAACGCCCTTCTTGCCAAGAATCATGGTGTAATCGCAAGTTTCTCGCGTGCCCTTGCCGAAGGACTCTCTGCTCAGCAAAGTGAGAGTGAGTTCAATGCAACTCTCGACAAGACAATTCAGAGCATCTATGAGGCATCACTTACTTGATCCGACAGAAACAGACCAACTTTGATGTGAGTGAAGTTGAACTGGGACGCAGGGAATAAGGCTCGATAGAGCCTTGATGAGGAGAGAGGTCGAAACGTGACTGCCATCGCTCTGTTAGGCGCACAGTGGGGCGATGAGGGCAAGGGTAAAGCGACCGATCTTCTAGGGGAAAAAGTTGATTATGTAGTCCGTTATCAAGGTGGCAATAACGCAGGGCATACCGTAGTCATAGGCGATCAAAAGTATGCACTTCATCTCCTTCCTTCAGGAATCCTTTCACCAGGAGTTATTCCAGTCATTGGCAATGGAGTGGTCATCGATCCTTCGGTGCTCTTTGAGGAAATCAAAGGCTTGAATGAGCGAGGTATAGATACTTCTCGTCTGAAGATCTCTACCAATGCTCACCTCATCACGCCTTATCATCGAACCATCGATAAAGTTTCAGAGAGATTCTTAGGTAAATCAAAGATCGGCACCACAGGTCGCGGCATCGGCCCTGCTTATGCTGACAAGATAAATCGAATAGGAATTCGTATCCAAGATTTGTTTGACCCGTCCATTCTCAAGCAGAAAGTAGAAGGAGCGCTTCGAGACAAGAATCAGATACTTATCAAAGTCTTCAATCGAAAAGGACTTGAAATCGACGATGTCGTCAATGAGTATCTTGGTTACGCAGAATTGTTAAAGCCCTTCGTTACAGACACTTCGTTACTTCTCAATAAGGCTCTTGATCAGGGAAAGAACATCCTCCTTGAAGGGTCACAAGGAACACTTCTTGATGTTGATCACGGCACCTATCCCTTTGTCACATCATCGAATCCGACTGCGGGTGGTGCCTGTACCGGATCTGGCATTGGTCCAACAAGAATTTCCCGAGTGATCGGCATCGTCAAGGCTTATACAACTCGGGTAGGTTCAGGACCATTTCCTACCGAGCTTTTCGATGAAGATGGCGAAAAGCTACGAAGCATCGGTGGTGAAGTGGGGGTAACTACTGGGCGTGCAAGGCGGTGTGGATGGTACGACGCCCTCATCGCTCGCTATGCAGTTCGGGTGAATGGCCTCACTGACTTCTTTCTGACTAAATTGGATGTGCTCACTGGTTGGGAGAAGATCCCTGTCTGTGTTGCGTACGAGATTGATGGCAAGCGCGTTGAGGAACTACCTGCTTCGCAATCTGATTTTCACCACGCGAAACCAATCTATGAATTTTTACCAGGATGGAATGAAGATATTTCGAAGGCAAAGTCCTTGGATCAGCTTCCCGCAAATGCCAAGGCATATGTCAAGTACCTAGAAGAGATCTCTGGCGCACCGGTCTCTGCAGTAGGTGTCGGCCCCGAACGTGATCAGACTATTTCAGTTCGCGAGCTGATCTGATGGCAAAAGTCCTAATTACTGGAGGCGCTGGATATATAGGTGCGCACATCGCCCATGATCTTGCAGATTCGGGATATGAGGTAAGGATTCTCGACGATTTTTCCAATGGGCTTTCAAAACGGGTAGAGCGTTTTACGGACATTCATCGCGTCAACATTCTTGATCGGGATGCGGTTGTAACGGCCACAAAGGGTGTTGATTCAGTGATCCATCTTGCTGCAAAGAAAGCGGTTGGAGAGTCGGTTGAGAATCCACTCAAGTATTACGAGAACAATGTCGGGGGCACACTCAATCTTCTCGCAGCGATGAGTGTGAATGGCGTGAAGAAAATAGTCTTCTCTTCCACGGCTGCCGTCTATGCACCGAGCGAGAAGGATGCGATTTCTGAAGACGATCCAACCGAACCTCTCTCACCTTATGGTGCAACCAAACTCCTCTCAGAGGAATTGATACGAACTATTGGTGAGGCTGAGGGGTGGTCATCCATCTCCCTTCGTTACTTCAATGTCGTTGGTGCTGGCTCCCCCAATCTTGGTGACAATTCCAAGGACAACTTGGTGCCAAAAGTTTTTCAGGCGCTAGAGGATGGACTGAGTCCTGAGATATATGGAGATGACTATCCAACTGCAGACGGGACTTGCATCCGTGACTACATTCATGTTTCGGATCTCTCGAACTCACATATCGCCGCCTTAAAAGCGGTAAGCGACAAACAGATAACTAAGACTTACAACGTTGGATCTGGTATTGGTTACTCAGTACGAGAGGTCATCGATCAAATTGAGCGGACCATAGGTAGCTCAACTGGTGCGAAGGTTGTGACGCGTAGGGCAGGCGATTCACCTAAGTTGATTTCCAATATCGATCGCATCTCAAAAGATCTTGGTTGGAGTCCAAGGCTTACATTGCAAGATATGGTTGAGTCAGCCTGGCGCGCCTGGAATACGAGAGCATGAGCGTGAGTGAATCTATGAGCGATGTCCTAGCAGAGAGGTACGCCTCGAGGGCTATGCGCGAAATTTGGGCACCAGAAGCCAAGGTAATCCGAGAAAGAGAACTCTGGATAATGGTCTTGCGCGCACAAGTGAGCGCTGGTCTCAAAATTTCCTCGGATGAAATTACAAGATACGAGAAAGTGGTCGACAAGGTCGATCTTCGCTCGATAGAAGATCGCGAGCGTCGCCTTCGCCACGACGTTAAAGCGCGAATCGAAGAGTTCAATGAGTTAGCTAAGTCCCAAAGCATTCATCTGGGGATGACGAGTCGAGATCTAACCGAGACAATCGAAGCTACACAAATCCGGGACTCACTCTTTCTTACTTATCAAAGAGCAACTGCATTAATTCAACAACTCGCAATACGGGCAGAGGAATTCAAGGATTTGGTCATCGTCGGCAGATCCCATAATGTCCCAGCGCAGTTGACCACTCTAGGGAAAAGATTCGCAACAGTTACTGAAGAATTCCTTTTCGCACTTGAGAGGCTTGAGAATCTCATTGATCGCTATCCGTTTAGGGGTCTTCGCGGTCCTGTGGGAAGCGCTCAAGATATGACCGACTTACTTGGCGCAGATTCTCATCTCCAAATCGAAAAGTTAGTTGCTAAAGAGCTGGGATTTGAACGGATTTTAGATTCGACTGGACAGATATATCCTCGGTCCATTGACTTCGAAGTACTTTCCACGCTGGTCCAACTCGCCGCTGGTCCATCCTCTTTCGCAACAACATTGCGACTTATGGCAGGGCTTGGTCATATCAGTGAGGGATTCAAGGAAGGTCAAGTGGGTTCGTCGGCCATGCCACATAAAGTCAACGCTCGTTCATCCGAGCGAATCAATGGATTGAGTGTTGTTCTTAAAGGACACTTGTCAATGATCAGCGAAATCTCAGGTGATCAATGGAATGAAGGTGATGTTTCGTGCTCGGTAGTGCGACGAGTTGCACTTCCAGGAGCATTTTTCGCTCTTGATGGGATATTCCAAGCGTTTGCGACCATATTGAAGGAGATGAAAGTTTTTCCGGGCCGCATCGAGTTAGAAGTACGTCAAAATCTCCCATTTTTAGTCACTACTCGCCTGCTGACGGAAGCGGTGAAGAAGGGAATGGGGCGCGAGGATGCACATAAGATAATTCAGAGACACTCACTCCATGCTGCAGAAATGATAAATCTAGGCAAGGAGGCGAAGCTGTTCTTGGATCTAGCATCCGATCCCGACTTTCCACTCTCTGAGGCCGAAATCTCCGCTCTCGCCTCGAACCCTCTGAGTCTTCTTGGTAATGCGCTGGATCAAGTAGATAGAGTGGTGGCGCGAGTGAGGAGACTCGAATTACGCAAACCACATTCGAGTTTTAAAATATCAAAGAGTGAAGGTTTTGAGGAGATAATCTGATTCTCCTGAGTCAGAAAAGTAGTTAGGGGTTGATTTCAAGTGGCAAAACGGAAGAGTCAGAAGAAGGCTAAGCACTCCGCGCAATCCTCCTCCGACGCTTCAACGGCATTTAGTCAAGATAAGTTTCGTAGAAATCTTCTGCTGATTCCACTTTCGGCACTCTTAATCAAGCTTTACTTGATTGCAAGAATTCCAGCGGTACCTTGGCCGAGTATTGACCCAACACAATATCGGTTAGGAAATTTCTGGCTCGGCGCCGATGGCGAGAATTATGTCAATGGACTTAACGCACTTCTTTCTAATGGCGTTCTTACTCCAGAAGGATATGACTATTGGCCAGCGGGGTATCCCATCTTGCTCTATATCTTTGGTCTCCCATTCCGTTCTTTGACTTTGGTGAGCGCTGCTCTCATTCAGACCATCATTTACTCGCTCGCCATGGCCTATTTCATCGATCGAATTGCAACAACTCGACTTCGCCGCTTTGCCATTCCACTAGCGCTGATTCTTTGCTTTAACCCAACTCTTTCTTTCAATTCCTATGCCATTGGCTACGAGAGTCCAGCAGCAGCCCTCCTTCTCGTTGCACTCGCTCTTTTAATTACTGAGTTTCAAAAGAAGAAGTTCGGTTGGTTCAGCAAGGAATCGCTCCTTGCAGCGCTGACTATTTCACTCACCTCATTCATGCAACCACGTATGGTTGTAATCGGTTTCATGATCTTTATCATTTGGGCTCTTGCAACGCGGACCAAGAAGGTTGCTTTGGGATTCCTTGCAATCACTATTGCCACCTCTCTCGTCTTTCCAGCGTTCCTCGTTGCTAGGAATACAGCGGCGACCGGTCAGGCTTACATCTCTACAAACCTTGGCGTCACGATGCGAATCGGTGCGGGCCCTGGCGCTACGGGGGGATACGGCAATGGTGGCAGTGATCTCGTTTGCCCAGAAAGTGAGGGAAGCGCAGCGGATAAGGACAATGCAGTGGTCAGATGCGTGATCGACTGGTATCTGGAAAATCCAGGCGAGGCAACTTCGTTGGTGCTTCGGAAAGCCGTCTTCTATTGGTCACCATGGTTTGGTCCGGTTGCTAATGGCACCATGGCTCGAAATCCTTGGAATCAGAATCATCCATTGAAATCAACTGCTCAGAATCAGCAAGGTTATGATTTGATATTTGGAACGATAGGCAAAGTCGTCTCTTGGCTATGGTTACTTTCAACGATCGGATTTATGCTTTTTGGATTCTGGATCCTCTGGCGTGCCAACGGACTTGAAAGGTTGCTGGGAGTCACCTCCCTTGCTGTGATCATCATCAATATGTTGGTTTCGATGGCCACGATTGGTGATCATCGATTCAGACTTCCGGTAGCGGGGCTGAGCCTCTTTTTGCAGGGGGTTGGTCTTGCCTGGGCCTTCAGTAAACGAGTAAGACGCTCGATAAATGGGGAAGAAAAGCTACTTTGGAAGAGTTTGACTAGAACGACTAATCTACCTGTCTGAGATATACCCTGAGATATACGAAGTGGGGGGTCACGCTATGGGGCGCGGCCGAGCGAAAGCCAAACAAACGAAAGTCGCACGAGACCTGAAGTACAACTCTCAAGATATTGATATCGAGAAGTTGACCAAGGAATTGCATGGTGAAGTCGATAAAGACGACCGCGGTGATGACTTTGATCCATATGCCGAGGGCAATTACATCCCTCGTCGTTGATTGGGAATAGCGAATAAGTTTTCGAAGTTCTAGGGAGCGTTATGCGTCCAACACCGTATGTCGCTTCACTGAGAATCTATGAACCATTAGCTGCGTTCTCTCCTGCAGATCAACTTCGATGGAAAGCAATCCCTGCGAACGCTGCCACACGACGCGATGAAGAAAATCGTGCCCTGCGGCGAATAATCCGTCCCGAACCACCTGCATTCCGCTCTGACGGCGCACATATTCTTGATGTCGGTGACGAACGCTTTGTAGCACCTTGGTCTACGGCGATGAGATGTTGGGCAGCACTCGATTCTTTCAAAGAGTCTTTTCCCACTTCAATAACAACTTTCTTCGTTCCGCCCTCTTTAGAAGATGCACTCTCGATTAATTCTGAAGATCTTGAAGATCGTGTTCCACATATCCTGACCGAGACTTGGGTGATTCCACCCCGTTGGTTTGCCCTCTTCGAACCAGGCGAGCGTCTTCGTGGACATACATCAGAGGGTCCATTCACTGTAATTCGCACCGATATCGCAACCGCAAAACGACGGTGTGAATCGGCACATCGAGCCGTGGTCAGTGCATTTGGTAATGGTCCAATCGAAGGTGAGATAGCAACTCTTCTCGCCTGGCTCAATCTCTTTCACGCTGACTCGAAAGTCGAATGCGATTATGGTGGGCTCGCGCTTTACTTAGAGCAAAGCCTTCTCGCTCATGGTGAAGCCGGGCTTGAATCTGACTCATCGATTGAGGACGTGACTCTCTCGCTTCAAGGTTTGGCCGCCGGTGATGGCGCTATGGCAGGCCGCGGCTATGAACGCTTAGTCTCACGGTGGCGACGAGTGGGAGCTTTCGAACAGGCCATGTAGCTGATGGGCGCTACAGATGGAACTTCATCAAGAAATTGATGCTCTAACCCCTTGCCACAAGGGGAACTCGCTCGGAATACTTCGGCCATATCGGATAAATCAGACATCCGATTAGAGGGGTGTCGAGTGTTGCGACCGCGCGATCACGAAGTTCTACTGACGCCTGCTGAAGTGGCTGCACTCTTTCGAGTCGACCCCAAGACGGTGACCCGTTGGGCAAAGGCGGGAAAGCTAACTGCAATCCGCACTCTGGGTGGTCATCGTCGCTATCGCCAATCCGAGGTGCAAGCTCTTCTCAAGACTGTTCCTGGTGCGATGCAAACAACACCTGCAACACCATCCCAGGCATCAAACATGACGTCACCAACTATGCCGGCTCAAGTATCGCCCGCTCGGGAGTTTTAGAGACCATGAATGAGGATGCATCAGCGACTAACGCTGAACAAAATAACGATCCCAAGGCGAAGTTTCTTGAAGCGCTTCAAAAGAAAAAGAGTAAGGGCGGCGCAACCCCAGGATCTTCAGGTGGATCAGGCTCCAAAATTGGTAAAGGTGAACAGGGCGCGAATGCCCCGAAGATGTTTCGAAGGAAATCTGGCGGAGGTTAATCCAAGATTTCGTACGACGGATTGAGAATGGTGAGCGCTCCCTCTTGCTCGCCGACCATTCCTTCAGCCCGAAGAACTGATCCAACTTCAAGCCCGGCGATTTCTCGTCTTCCGAGGAACTGAAGCGTTACACCGCCACTTTCATCCCAAACTTCTACATCAATGCGTGGAGCGCTACTTGATGGTGATGACCGTAGAGCAGAGACTCGACCTTGGACATGTGCTCGGTTGCGCCAGGAGATCTTGCCAATCGGCATGATCTCTGATGAGAAGTGAGATGCCCGAGTCTTATCACTCAAGAATTCTGATTGTGCACGCAAAGGACGCTCGACTGTCGCCACTTGCTCACTTGGTGCAAGATCAGATTTTTCGTTAGTTGTTGCGCTACGCCCGTTAAGAATTCGATCGACATCAAATGGAACAATCGTTGCCACAACTCTCGGTAGTTGAGAGATTGGCCTCGCGATTGCTTCCGCTGTCTGATCGTGCAATATTCGACCCAAAAACCTTGAATATGCGCGTCTCGGCAGAAGAAGCGTCAACTCAACATCTGTTTTCATTGTCGCTCGGACGGCGTAGTCCACGGCTGCTCGAGCCAATCGTCTATCGGGACAGTCAATCAATTCCAGGGAAATATCATCGAAAGCAGGATTCTTGGCCCACTCCTCGGCCAACTCTTTACCCTTCTGATCATCTACGACGAAATGCAAAGCAATGAGGGACTGGGGTTTGAGACTTCGTGCATATCTGACTGTCGCAACGGTAGCGATGTCGATCTTGTCGACCAAGACAGCAACATGATGGTGCGAAATAGAGGTCGCCCTACTTGTAGCAGTGGATAGTTCCAGGGCATCTTGTTCGATTTCGTAACGTCGGCGAAGTCGAGTCAATGCCATGATCAAGACCGGCGCTATGAAGAGAATGACCCACGCGCCTTGATTGAACTTAACTATCGAAAAGACAATGACGACAATAAATGCAATTGATCCAGCGAGTCCATTGATGACAAAGTTGATTTTCCATTTCTCTTTACGATTTTTGAAGTTATGTTTCGCCATTCCAAGTCCTGAAATAGTGAAGGCAGTGAAGACGCCTAGCGCATAGAAAGCCACAAGAAAGGAGACCGAAGCACCTGTCGCGAAAACAAGAATCAAGGCAGAAATCGTCAAGACAAGAATGCCATTCGAGAAGTTGAGTCTATGCCCGCGCTTAGTCAGCCATCGTGGAAGGTAACCATCAGCCGCTGCGTAATTGACCACGATTGGGAAGGCATTGAAAGTGGTATTAGCACCAGCAAAGAGAATCAACATTGTTCCGGCCTGAACGATGTAGAAGAAGATGGTTCCGAATGTCCCATCACCAAGGATTGCGTGCGCAACTTGAGAAATGACTGTTGGTGCTTCATCTTGATAAGGCATGGCATAGATTTTGTGGGCGAAATATGAGATGCCAAATACCAACGATCCAAGGATTGTGGACATGATGACGAGAGTTCGCCGGGCGTTGACATACTCAGGAGTCTTGAAAAGCCCTACGCCATCAGATATTGCCTCTAGTCCCGTTAGAGAGGAACCACCATTTGCAAATGCGCGTAACAAGATGAAGATAGTGGCGCCAGCCAGTAGCGCTTTATCCTCACCCAAAACGAGTGCTCCTTCGGCTCGAGGATCGAGCGTTGGAAGGGTTCCAGTGATTTCTCGGATGATTCCGATAATGAAAACGATGAACATCGAGACAATAAAGAGATAAGTAGGAAGAGCGAACATTTTCCCTGCCTCTTTCACGCCGCGAAGATTTCCGTAGGCGAGGAAGAGGATGATCGAGACTGCCATCGGGATCTTGTAGGGATGAAGATGAGGAAATGCGGAGATGATTGCTGCGACGCCAGCTGCTGATTGAATTGCAAGCGTCACTACATAATCGAGAATGAGTGCGACTGCCGCTACTTGGGCAATCAGCGGACGGAAATTATCTCGTGCCACTATATATGCGCCACCGAATTGCGTATAGGTTGAAATTACGTTTCGGTAGGAGAGCGTGATAATGATCAACACTGCAAGCACGACCGCAGTCATCGGCATCAACATCGAAAATGCCAATATTCCAAATGTAGGGACGAGGACGACAAGAATCTGCTCGGTTCCGTAAGCTGACGATGAGATCGGATCAGATGAGAGAACTCCGAGTGCGTAACGCTTCTTTAATCTCTGGTGAGCGAGGCTATGTCGATTGAGGGGTTTACCAAGAAGCATCTTCTTTAATCGATAACTGAGCGAATCGCGCATATGAGGTGACTCTTGAAGCGCTTCTGGCTTCGGTGCGTTATCAGTCCAAGACTTCACCGCGCTCCTCAATCCAAAGATTCGGCATCGAGCAACATGACAGTTCACGCGGCAGCGTGCCCACTATTTGCTCATTCTCGGGGAATTCTACGACTTATTTCCAGAAAGCCCTACGCTTAGAGACGCCATGCAAATCTCTCAAGTCGAATTCTTCACCCTCTTCGTCGCGACTTTTGCGCTGGTAGGCGCATTGACGCCTTTGGCTCGAAGAATCGCTATCTCGAAGAAGATAGTCGACAACCCGAATCAAGGTCATAAGACTCATCGCGAACCAGTCCCTTATCTCGGCGGTGTCGCGATCATGATTGGCATTATTGCCATCTCAATCATCGCACTCGCGCTCTCAGATTTCACGATTGATGCATTTTCACTTGCTTCTTCTGTTTTAGGTCCGGCGCTCTTACTTGGATTAATCGGTTTATGGGACGACATCAAAAATCTCCCACCTCTGCCACGATTCATAGCTCAAACTAGTGCTGGTCTCTTCACCGCGATTCTCTTGATCAATAATGACACTGTCGGCAATCCCACGGGTTCTGTGACTTTAGATGTCGTCATCACCATCATCTGGATTGTTGGTATCTGCAACTCGATCAATTTCTTCGACAATCTCGATGGGGGAGCAGCCGGAACAATTGCTATCTCTTCTGTGGCGCTCGCCATGTTGGCTCTCATCGGTGACCAGAATGTGATTGCGGCGCTAGCAACTGTGACCGCAGGAGCAACGCTCGCTTTCTTGATTTGGAATAAGAGCCCAGCACGGATCTATATGGGAGATGCCGGCGCACTGTTCCTCGGGGTCTTGATTGCCACACTTACTATTCGTTTTGACCCGAGTACCGAAACTCTTCTTGGATCTTTTGCCACACCTTTACTTCTCCTTGCAGTTCCAATTCTTGATACGACGGTGGCTGTTCTCTCAAGGCTTCGCCGAAGAGTCTCGCCTTTTCAAGGGGGTCGCGATCATCTTTCGCATCGTTTAATCAGAAAAGGATTTACTAGACGTTCTGCCGCATTCATCCTGTGGGGATTCTCAGCTTTCTTCGCCCTGATCTCGCTCATCATCTCTCAAAGCAATGGAAGTAATGAGAGATGGATTGTCTATGGCGCAGGAGCGATCTGGGCCGCGCTCTTCGTTTTCTTCTTCGCTACTGACGACGAAGAGGTCGCCTCTTAAAGACAAGGAAGTTCAAGACGAAGTAGTTGAATGGTGTTACGACGAGCACGGGTATGAACTTGGCAAGTCGTGGGTCAAGACCTGCAACGATTAAGAACTTCAAGATGCTCGTTCCGACAAACCACCAGAAAACGAGCGTGAGCAGATACTTGATTCCAGAGCGCGAGTGCTCTTCATCGCTCTTAAAGGTCCATTTATGGTGCATGACGTAGTTGTATGTCGTACCGACCGCCCCTGCAATAAAATTTGCAAGGAAGACTGACGAGACTGGTCCATAGAGCATGATGAAAATGGAATAGTCGATGATGAATGTGCTCACTCCGACGACGGCCCACCGGAGCATGCTCCAATCAAGATGCCGCTTGAGAAATGTTCTCACGGGCTCAAGTTATCAGTGTCACCTCTCTCAACTCAGAAGCGGTTCAACGCCTCATCGCCTCTTTAAGTTGAGCCGTGTAGCGAGGTAGAGTCATCTTCGTGAAGTTACTCAACCACGCTGGAGCCAGGATCTTCCTATCTTTCTTGGTAATTCTCTTTGTCTATACGACAACGATGGTCACAATTTCCTCAAGGGGAAGTGAAAAGACTTACGAATTGGATGAAGTAATCGCGCAGAATCTCACTCCAGAACATCTTCGCGTATTCGTCCAATTGACTGAAGTGGATCCATTACGTGGTGAAGCGACTGCGCGAGTGTTGCCTTGGCCAAGTGATGAGGCAATCGGCTACACCTTCCGAAGTCAATATCTATGAAGCAGGTATCCCAACGGGTGGTTTCGATGTCTCCCTTGATGAGTCGCCACAGAGCGCCGCACGAGGAATCAATCTCTATCCATTTGATCGATATATCTATGAGGTGCCAATAAGCGCCTCCTATGAAGAAGATGGAAATCAAATCGACCTTGCAATATTCCCTCAGGATTACACGAAGCAAATCGATACCTATGATGTGAAGATGGATCATGTCCTTTGGACAGATTCAGAGCGAGTAATCGGATCATCAAATAAAGACATCAAAGCAATCACAGATGAACTGGAGCAGGGACTTTCTTCCTCCATCTTCACAGTTCAAAGATCAGACTCCACCAAAGTTCTCTCATTTATCATCATGATTCTGATGCTCTCTGGTCTCATCTCGGTGGGAACGATGACATATATGGTGGCTATGCATAAGCGACCACCCACGCTTTCATCACTGACATGGAGCGCAGCCCTTACCTTTTCTCTTATCTCACTACGCGGTATCTACCCAGGGTCGCCACCGATTGGAATTTTGATAGACAAAATAATCTATTTCCCTGCACTCTTAATGACCTTGGTTTGCTCACTCTGGGTCTTGATCATGTGGTCAAGGCGCGAGGACTACCTCAACTAACCCGAGTCGGGCTAACCTTCTCACCTCAGCTTTTTGGCCCTCGATCGAGGGTTCTCGGTGGCCTTTCGTGGATGAGCGCGGGGTGAATGATGAAGCGAAGTGACCAGGTCGAGTTTGCGACTTGGCTTCAAGAGCGACAAAGTGCCTTGCTTCGCGCCGCAAAAGTGATCTGCTTCGATACCCAGAATGCCGAAGATGTCCTGCAAGAAGCGCTCGCCGATGTCTGTATGCGATGGGCCAAAGTCAAGAAGCATTCAAATCCCGAGGCATATCTGATGCGTGTCATGGTGAGTAAACATGCCGATATGCGAAGAAAGTGGCTTCGAAAGCGGGAAGAGAAAGAGACATCGTGGGAATTGGCGGAGAACATCAGAGAGATCGCTGATCAATCTGATGATGTGACCCAGCGCCTGCTTGTCCAGGCAGCGCTCAAGTCGCTCTCTGCACAGCAGCGTGCAGTTCTTGTGTTGATTTACGAGCATGGTTTGGTCCTTCGTGAGGTTGCCGAGATCTTGCAGATTCCGCTGGGAACAGCAGCCTCACATTTAGCTCGCGGAAAAGCAGCGGTTGCTGCTTATATTGATCTTGTTCCTGAGTTGGAGAAATCCTTGAAGAAATCACTTCCAGCGACTCCTTCCCAGAATAATGAGGAGATTGGCGGAGTTGTATTGGGAGAGGTGGTGGAGTAGATGAGCGATGTTGATCCATTAATCAAGCGAGAGTTGCAGTGGATGGCTCTTGGTGTTTTGGAAAACCGTGATCTCACCACTATGGTTTTTGCGCGCGTTCGAAGAAGAAGGATTCGACGGATACTTATTTCATTACTTACGGTTTCTTCGCTCCTGGGTATTTCTGTCGCAGGCTATGCCTTGATGGCACGAGAGAGCGCACCACAAGAAATTGCGATTGATACTGGCGCGACCGGTTCTACCGATGACAACGCGATTGATACTGAAGCGCTCCTCGGACTTATCTCTGACTATCCGATCACTTGGGAACAGAGCGTCGGTGACTACGCTGCAATCAGTAAGGCTGCTGGAATTGGTGACACTCTTGGTGGACTCACTGCACAAGGATTAAAGGTCACATGGGAAAGGTGCGGATCAAGCCAATGTCCGACCCAATGGGTGCTCTCACTTCGTAATCAAACGAGTGACATCATCACAATCGCACCTTCTATTTCAGTCTTCATCGACCACAACCCGCTCTCCTCGGTCACCCGGCCCGTGACTGTGATTCCGGATGACACCGCTATCTTGATTTTTACCTTCCCGGAGTTCAGGGATCTCTCGGTCAGGCGAGATGCCACCTGGCAGTGGAACTGGTTCTTGACTTCGCTCTAGCTCGATTGAGGGCACTTTTGGGGAGTTTGGTCCGAATTTCCGCATACTTCCGCCAGCCTTAACCGTTTTCTTGGCAGAAAAACCCTTACAAAACGGACAGGTGGCGCATAAATTGAGCCTCGAAGAGCGGTGTCTTCCTTGTTGGGGGACATCCCTGACCCTGTTCTCGACCTCAGGATTCGACCCTTCGATTCTTGAGACTCCAAGGAGGAGATAGTGAAGAAGAAACTTACGGCGATACTTTCGGGAATCGCCCTTGTCGCAGGCCTTGTGGTCGTTGCGTCAGCACCAACAAATGCTGCGCTTCGTCTGCCTCGTACTGCGATGCCAGCATGTTCTGCTGTTCCGACTGCGATCTATTGCGTGCAGTCTGTTTCAGTCAGCGTCGCGGGTGGCGCTCCCATTCCGTTGACATATGTCGCTTCCGGTCAAGCAGTCCCACAAGAGGTAACTCCTAAAGACTTCTGGGCCCCTATCGCCACTCTTCGTGGCGGCAAAGTCGTTGGCAATAACTGGTGGCTCTCTCAGTATCAGCGTGATGTTCTCGTATCTCCAAACGTACAGTTTGTAGATCTCTCACCACTCTGGAAGACACCAAACCATCCTGAGCAAGGCGCAAAGCTTGATCCTGCGACAAAGAAGTGGGATACAACCAAGCCTGCTGAGTTCTATGACTATGAGATGCAGTGCTTTGATCAAAAGACTGGCACTTCAACAAAGTCAACCTTCGGTGCCTGTTATGCAGGATCACTTGGAATAGTTCTTGATGACCAGGTTCAAATTCTTTGGTTCTACAAGACAGCAGCAGAAGTTGCAAAGATGATCACAAACATGAAGGCAGAACAACGCATTGATCTCTCGAAGATCTCTGAGTTGCAACAGCGTCCAACAATCGGTGCTACTTACACAGCATCCTCCGATTCTTGGAGTGCTACAGAGCCTTATGTGATTCCACCATGGATTGCAGCGAATGCTCTTACCAATGGTTGGGCACTTGCTGGAACCACAGCGACCGTTCCTGCACCAGCTGCTGCGCCAGCGACTGGCTCAACTGATACTTCAACAGCAGTTGCTGCCGCACCACTCGCTCCTGATACCGCCACCGCTGTCGCACCATTGGCAGAGGCAGGGCGTGCACTTCCAGGACGATGGACAAATCCACGTTGGGATGGCCTCAATCTAGGAAGCCTTGGTTATGACGGCATTTACGTCGAAACCAAGTCCTTCAACGAGTTCACCAACCACTTCTTCGTCGATGTGCTCCCTGTACTTTCAGATGCATCGAATCGAACAAATCTCGCAGGTCAGATCGGTAACAAGGGCTACGCAGTAGGTCTTGATCCAGATATCGTCGTAACGGCGAAGATCCGCGTTGGTTCACCACAAACACAGACCAATGTCATCCCAGGTGTAACTGTTGCAGTGGGTGTCGATGTCACCATCGATTATTCAGAGCAAGAGGGTTACTCTTACATGACACTCACTGGCCAACCAGTATCAGTGCCACTCTTCAAGAGCACTGCAGACTGCGTCGGTGAGACCGGTGTAGCGAAAGCTCTCGTACGTCAACTTCAGACACTTGTTGTTGTCAATAACGACAATGCAGGTTTCGGTGTTGATGGTCTCTCTGGTGACCTCTATGTCGGATCCAACGGTGTTTGCTCGCTTTCAACACCAACCTGGAAAGCCGAGACTAAGTCCTTCGAATGGAACGCAGCTGCACCACACTTCGGTCCAGATGGCGTCACCGTCAATAAGGGCTTCTACAAGGCAGTAATCCCAGTTAAGGATGCAGAACTCCTCTGGGGTCTGACCAATCCAAAGGATGCTGCTACTGCACTTCAGGTAACAGTGACCACTGAAGCTGGTGGATCATCTGGTGCATTGAGTGTCATTGCAGTCAAGGGCGGCAAAATCATTATCGATGTCTCCGGATTCGAGTATTCGCGTCCGAAGTTGACCATCAAGATGAAGCCGAACTACAAGCCAACATCTGGCAAGTCTTCTGCGAAGAAGACCATTACCTGCAAGATGGGTAAGACAACCAAGAAGGTAACTGGCACAGCACCTAAGTGCCCAGCCGGTTACAAGCAGGTATAGCAAGAGGAATAGCTAGGTAAGGCATATCTCCTAGTTACGGACAGGGGATGGAGGGCCTTCGCACCAGAACAAGTGCGAAGGCCCAACCATCGCTGTCGCACCTTCGAAGAACTGCCAGATCAATATCCGAACAGACAGCGATGGGGTGTTTGTGATCTTCCAGGATAGGCAGGTGCTGCCCACACTTTTGGCGGTGCTTCTCTTCACCTCATTACTCTCTGTAGCAACATCAAGCGCAACAACAGTGCAAGAGCATTGGAAAGCACCAACTCCTACAAAAAGCGGTCAGATTGGAATTTTTTATGATGACCCTGCGACTCAATCACTGATTCAGACTGTGCCACAGCTTTGAAGTTCTCTTTCAATGCAAATCTTCCTCCGTGCGCTGCTGGCTTCACCACTAACTGCGTTTCTGAGCTTTATCTCGTGGATGCGAAAGGCGTGAAGAGCAACGCAACGTTCAAAAAATTTGCCACCGATGAAGCAAAGTTTTCATGGAATGGCGGCGGTGTTGATCGTGTTCCAAGTTCACGCCCTGAATCAATCTGGGAAGTTTCGGGCTTGGCTGGAATTGAGAGAGCCCAATTTGCAGTTTCCGCAATTGTCAGTGGTTCATATCGCCCAAAGAAGAATGATCTCTTCATCAATCGAGTAACTGGAACGATAAATTCCGTATCCGAAGTCATTCGTGTAGGCCGTAAGCGATCCGAGGGCTTCACAAGTGAAGTGACCTGGATGGATACCTCGACCGTCATCACTGATAAGGAGAACACCTACTGGAATGGTGGATTTGGCTGGCAATCACCAGATGATTGCGCAGCAGTTGCAACCGACATTTGCTACCAACGCCAACCCATGCCGACCGGGGTATCCCTCGGGATGAAGATTCGCCTTGCAAAGCCAGTTGTTGGATGGATTCATGGTCGATTCAAGGCGCCAAAGGTGGAGATCAAGAACGAGAGTTCTGATCAAGTAATAGATGTTCGAGGAGAGCCGATCACAATTCCTGTTATTGGAGGCTACTTCGAAGAATCCAATGTTTCAAAGACGATTTGGGAAGAGTTCCTCAAGCACCCTTACGGAACTATCGGCACATCAGATTACGGAACCGCAAGGCGAATACAGGGTTTCTATCCGCTTGACAGCCTGCTACCACTAACACGATTAGAGAAATACCTTGAACTTTTCAACGATCAAGCTAGCGCCACTCCATCTGTATGGATGTTCGCATCTGTTGAAAATAAGAGTCTTGAAGAGTCCCTCAAGAAGCTTGGAAGTGGCAGCAAGTGCGTCCTCGATAATCCAAGCGTCTCTGGAATAGTTGCAACCAATGCCACGTCCTATCTCGGCGCTGTCCCTGAGTACGACGAGAAAGAGGGGACGCTCAACTACCGAGTTGCTGCTCCTCACTATGACACCAACCGAAAAGAATTTCTTGGCACATACGATCTTGTTGTTGATTCAAAAGTTGCTCGTTGTATATACAACTTAGATGCCAGTGCTGTGAAAGCAACCGTGGAAATCATTGCGTCCGATAGCGGAAGTCGCGTTGTTGCATCAATTCTGAGCGAGAAAGATGGTTGGCTGACACTCGGAACCTATGGTTTCACCTATTCATCACCAACCATCAAAGTTAAGTTAGCGAAGGAGACCTCCGCGACGACGTCCGTCACAACTACTCAGGCATCAACACCCTCGCCAAGCGCCTCAGCACAAGTGGCGACATCCACTGCGCAGCCTTCTGTATCTCCTGCAGCATCCAAAACAAAGATAACAATCGTGTGCCAAAAAGGTACAACGAAGAAGAAAATTTCTGGAGCTAATCCAAAGTGTCCGAAGGGATACAAAAAGA
>RGOY01000040.1 GCA_010028225.1 Actinomycetota bacterium | reverse complement strand
GGCCTCGCTGCTGGAATTGCCACCTTTGCACTCCTTGGCCTCTTCTACAACTTCTTCTTCAACAACATCACGTTGGGCCCTGGATCCCAGGCACTTCCTGCCGTGCCAAAGTTCGAAGGAATCTATGAGCCGCTGGCGATGGCGCTCATCGCTATCATGATTGTCTACTTCTTCAATATCTCAGCAACAGCAAGAAGTCTTCGTGCTAGCCGTGAAGATCTCCTTGCAGCTCCAGCACTTGGGGTCAGTATTCAACGAGTTCGATGGATTGCCTTCACGATATCTGGCGCCTTAGCCGGACTCTCTGGTGCGATGTATGTTCACGTTGCAGGAACCTGGCAGGTACAGGACTACTACCTCGTCTTTACCTTTCTCACCTTGGCCATGCTTGTCATCGGTGGCTCTGCAAGTCTCTGGGGCGCCGTTGTCGGCACGCTCGTGGTGACAGCTGTCGGTCAGATCCTTCTGCTCTGGGAGCAAGGTAAATCGATTCTTGGAATCCAGCTCGATCTGCCAAATGGTGCGCGCTCTCTAATCATCGCAGGGAGTCTCGTTGCGATGTTGCTCTGGCGATTTGCTGGGGTTACAAATGGAAAAGAATTTAAGGTCCCATTCCTGGGAGAGCGAAAATCAAGCTGAGGTAGTGAGAAGTTCTCGAAGTTTTGTACCGCTCTCATCTGCAAGCGCTGCTCTTCGAAGATCTGCGATGCGATTTGCTGCACCGCTAGATTTCTTAGCCCGAAGCGAATTGACTTCACGCATGATGGCATTGAAATTGTTTAATCCGTTGCGATGTGTATCTCCATAACCCTTAATGACATTCGCACACTCTGCAACTTCGACTGCAAGGTCATAATCCTCACTCGCCGTGGCAAAGATAACGTCGAGCCAATCATTGATTCTGCTCTGCTCTAATGAGAATCGAAGAGACCTTCTTCTCAAAGGCCGAAGGCGCGCGAGGGTATAGAGCAAGAGATAGCCATGCAGTGATGTTGTGTGAAGCCGAAGGCCCTCTTTGGTAACTCGCTCAATGAACTTAGAAGTCATGCGTGACTTGAGAATCGCTCGCCCGAGTGGTCCTGGAAGGGTATCGGTTATCTCTTCAACGCCTGGATGGAAGAACTCACGAACCTGCGTGATTTGATCTTCCTTGACCTTTGCTTCTTTCTTTACTCGATCAAATCTCCGTCTTCGTGACTTCAGGTCTGCAACTCGAATCGTGTCCTCGTACGTCATCCAGAGCGCCGTATATCGAGCGACTTCATTAAGGAGGCGGTAAGTGCCATTCCCGCGCTCAGCATCGAGTGAGTTAATTCGCAGGAGTCGATCGAGATACTCATCTGCATATTTCACATCTTGGTAGTCAGCGCATCGTTTAATTCCATGAACTAACATCACTCGCACCGCTTCTGGAAATTCTTTAGCAATCCGTAACGCATGTTCTTTGAGTGCTGGTCCAACGGCAGAGGATGGATCGTTGATAATGGCAAGCTCTTGCTCGGGTGTTAAGCCATCATCCTTAGGCTTTTCCGGCTTCTTCCCAATTTCGATAGCCACGGGAGCCGCGCTCTTGGGTTTCGGATTCTTAGCAATCTCGTATGCGCGCTCAAATGCTTTCAATGAAGGTTCAACGCCAACTCCACCACGTTGAACTGCCGCAATGAATTCTTCCTTAGACCAAGGAAGCGCTCCAGATCCTGCTAGCGCACCAAAGAGTGATGCAGAGATCACCGTGCCACACTCTTCCGCTACCTTTGCAAAATCAGCACCAACAAATCTCTTGCTCGCGGCTTCACATGATTGAAGAATTTCTTCTGAAGAAACCCTGCCATCTGCCATCGCTGTTTTCTCTTGCATTGAGTACATGCGATTAGTAGAAGCGATAAGAGTTGTCACATCAGGTGTGACAAAACCGCGGAATACTGCGCGCCCCGCTTCCATCAACTCAGAAGCAAGAACGATGTCGACTTCACCTGGGGTCGGCATTGTGGAAAGGACTGGCTCGCGTCCAGAGCCATCATTTGGGATGAACTCCACGTAATAGATAGTCGAACCGGTTCTCTGTGCGACGCCGGGTACTGAAGTGGTCTGTGCCCAATAACCCATCTTCTCGGCGAGATCGATTGACCAATCGGCAAGTACTCCACCGCCTTCTCCACCCATAGCAACAATCGCCATGGTGATCGGGCGCGATTGCTTCTCAGGCATGAGCCTCGATCCTTGCCAGACGACGATCAATTCCATTTTGCAGAAGCTTGAAGCGATCCCAAACGTTTGGATTGGAAATAACTTCAGTGCGATAGAAAGAGGGGCAGAGAACTGCAGCATGCGCGGCCTCGCCGCAGAGTCCACACCCAATGCAAGACGAGAGGATTGTTGCAATGGGATCTTTACGCATCGGATCTGGATTATCGGCGACCGTCAACGATGGACAGCCATTGATTCGAATACAGGAGTGGTCACCGGTACAGGTCTCGGGATCAATACCGAAACGCTCTTTCACCACACGTTTGCCTTCTTTGATGCGCTTAGTCATTGCGGGCTTTTCGCGCCTCATGCGATTGAGTGTGCACTCACTCTGCGCAACGATAACTTTTGGTTCTTCCGTTTTCTTGGTGAGCGCCTCTATGAAGAGATCTCGCATCTCACTTACTTTGTAGGTGTTGGTGACAGTTTTTGCCCACTTCACACCAATTCCGCGGACTGCGCGCTCGATGGGGTGCTTCGTGGAGCGAATCTCATTCTCGGCTTTCGAGGAGAGAAGGTCTTGTCCTCCGGTTGCTGCGGAATAAGCGTTGTCGACGACAACGGTAAGTGTTCCATTTTTATTAAAGACATCATTTCCAATTCCAGAAGTGAGGCCGTTATGCCAGAAACCGCCATCACCCATAAATGCAATGGTGGCTCGATCCGTATCTTTCGATTGGAGCGCAGATGCACCAGCAGAGCCAAGTCCATAACCCATAGTGGTAGCGCCGATATTAAATGGCGGCAAAATCGAAAAGAGATGGCATCCGATATCTGCAGAGACATGGTGCTTACCGGTTTCACGTTCTGCGAGTTTGAGCGCGGTGAAGATCGGGCGCTCTGGACATCCGGTACAAAATGATGGTGGACGACCGTGAACGCTCTCGGCTTTGATACGGGGCGCTGACGGCTTCACTACTGAAGGGAGAGCATCTTCTGGAGCAAGAAGATCAGGTCGATACTTCTTTAAGAATTCGAGAAGGCCTTTAGTGACGACAGCGGGGGTATATTCACCTGCAACTGGCAAGAAATCCTTTCCATGCAACTTTGTCGCAACATCTGCGCGCCGCAGAACCGCATGGAGGTTTTGTTCAATGTAATCAGGCTGTCCCTCTTCGACCAGCAAGAAGGCTTTCTTTTCTCTAGCAAATTCCACTATCTCATCGTCAATCACCGGGTAGGTCACATTCATGACATAGAGCGGCACCTTGGTATTGCCATAGACATCAGAGAGACCGAGAAGTTGTAGCGCGCGGATGACGATGTTGTAGAGGCCGCCCTGTACCGCTATTCCAATATCTTGGCTTCCATCGTTGATGAATTCATTGAGCTTATTCTCTTTGATGAATTTCACCGCAGCTGGCCAACGTTTATGGACCTTCTCTTGCTCATGAGCAAAAGAGGCTGGAGGCAGAACCACTCTCGCTGGATCTTGTTTTGGATTTTCTATCGCATCCTTCAAGGTAAAGGATGGTTTCAGATTATCTTTTGCGATGAATTTTCCGTGCATGTGACAGGAACGAAGTCTTAGCTCCAGCATGACAGGAGTGTTACTCGCCTCAGAAAGTTGGAATCCCTTCTCAACTGAATCAACAATTGCGGTGAGATTTGGTCGAGGATCTAGCAACCAAATCTGTGACTTCATGGCAAATGCATGCGATCGCTCCTGCATGATTGATGCGCCTTCGCCGTAATCTTCCCCAACGATGATCAGCGCACCACCAGTAACTCCACCCGATGAGAGATTGGCGAGCGCATCAGATGCAACATTCGTTCCGACAGTTGACTTGAAAGTTATCGCGCCGCGCAACGGGTAATGCACTGATGCAGCGAGTGATGCGGCGGCGGTTGCCTCGGATGCACTATTTTCAAAGTGCACACCAAGTTCATCCAAAATCTCTTTTGAATCCCCGAGGACATCCATAAGGTGTGAGATCGGTGCACCTTGATAACCACCGACATATGCAACTCCTGATTGGAGAAGCGCCTTAGTGACAGCAAGAATTCCTTCGCCGACAAATTCTTCGCCTGCGCCAGTTCGCAACTTCTTCACTTCCTGAAGGAAGGACCGCTCTGCCATTTCACTCTCCCCTTAAGGCGTCAGAACCCGCCGCAGGCCAGGGGCCTCGGGCGGGCATCGATAGGGAAGTCTCGCCAATGGTGTGCGCCATGTCTAGTGGAAACCCCCTTGTGGAGATATCGAAATGGTGACATCTTCTCCTCACGAATGGGCCCTCGGAAGGCCCCGAATAAGGAGATATTGATGGCTGATCTATCCGCGCTCGCCAAGGAGATCGTGGCCGGTTCGGTCGAGGTAGTTGACCTCACCGCACCGTTACACGAGAACACTCCGATCTTGATGTTGCCAGAACCGATGGGCCAGACCGCTCGCTTCAAGTTGGAAGAAATCTCCAACTACGACGATCGAGGTCCTGCTTGGTACTGGAACAACTTCCACACCGGTGAGCACACAGGCACACACTTTGATGCGCCAATCCACTGGGTGACTGGCAAGAACCTTGACGATGTCTCACAAGTTCCTGCACAGAGACTCGTTGGACCTGCATGCGTCATGGATTTCACAAAAGAGGTAGAAGCCAACCCAGACTTCTTACTGGATGTCCCCCACATCAAGGCGTGGGAAGAGAAGAACGGTGCGATCCCAAAGAATGCATGGATCATGTTCCGCACCGGTTGGTCGAAGTACGGTGAGGATGCAGTCAAGTATGCAAATGCTGATGCAAACGGTCCACATACTCCAGGACTCACTGTTGCTGCTGCTGAACACTTCGCAACCAAGACCGAGATTCTTGGAATGGGTGTTGAAACAGTTGGAACGGATGCTGGTGGCGCTTTTGGCTTCTCGACTCCATTCCCGTGCCACGCACTCTTCCTTGGCAACAACAAATATGGTCTGACGCAACTTCGAAATCTCGACAAGTTGCCGACAACCGGAGCGATTGTCATCGCTGCACCACTGAAGATCGTCAAGGGATCTGGTAGCCCTTGCCGCGTTTTAGCTCTTGTTAGCAAGTAAGAAACTGAAGTAGAAGTTAAGGACCTCGTCTCCAGCAAACTGGAGCGGGGTCCTACTTCTTTCGCAATACTTTTTCGATAAATGAACGTTCAGTTAATCGCTTCGCGACCATATAGCCACTACCGCCGCCGAGTCCTGGCCCTGGATGAGTTGATGCACCAATATGCCATAAACCTTCGATATGAGTCTTATGCCCTGTTGCAGCGGTCAACGGTCGCCATGGCGCATATTGGTCAACACGACAATCACCAGCATAAGGATCGCCTCCTACCAAATTCTTATTCATAGCTTCAATTTCCTTCGGACCAAGAACTACTTTCGCCTTGGTGATTGATGGAAGATTTGGAATACGTTCGGTGATCTGCGCCATCACTCGATCTGCATAAGCGTTCAACGTTGTAGAGTTCCAACTTCCATCACCCGGATCAATCTCACCAGCAAGATCTCCTTTGATCACTCGTGGATTTTCTTGTAGCTGAATCCAGAGAATAGAACTTCCCGCTGGCGCCCTTGATGGATCTACTGTGCAAGGTTGTCCGACGACGATTGTCGGACGTTTCGGCAGATAGCCACGATTTGCTGCATTGACCGACTCTGATAGCGAGTTAAGGTCGTCGAGAACGTGAACTATCGCTACATCTGCAAGCCTAGAGTCATCCTTCCACTCTGGTTTTCCATCCAAAGCAAGGTGTATCTGGATCGCGGCTCTGCCATATCTAAAGCTCTTCACCGAAGCCGCAACATCCTTTGGTTTCTCATTTCCTGCAAGGAGATCTTGATAAAGGGAAGTCGGTGTCGTCGATGCTAAGACAGTGTTACTAGTAAAAGTCCTACCGTCTTTAAGGCGAACCCCAGCAACAGATTTTGAATCTGGTGAAGTGAGAATCTCGGTGACATCCGCTCCAGTCTCTAACGATCCACCATGATCTCGGATTATTCGCGCGAGAGCTTCAACAAGTCGAACTCCCCCGCCCACTGGGACCGGCATTCCACCAAAGGCAATTGCCGCTCCGATTACCTTTGTGATGAAAGCACTCGATGCATCATCGGGACCAAGTCCATTATGAAGTGCCCATGGCGCAAGCAGTGCACGGGTGACTTCTGAATGAAACTCTCGTTCAAGCCAAGGCGTCGCTGGTTCCAGCGTCTCAGCCATAGCAGTAATAACGCCCCGTCTTCCGAGGCGCTTTTGTGCAGTTCTTGCTAAAGAGATCGCTCCCGGACGCCAGAAATCTGTACCAAGCAGACCAAAGGCCAGATCAATCTTTCCGCCGAAATCTGCCATGAATGACGCCCAAGTATCACCATCGCCTAGTCGCTTCATCTCGTCAGCGAGTGACTGCGGATCGGTAAAGAGAATTCCGCTCCCTGCATTGCAGATCACACCAGTTGGCATGATGGTGTTTTGATAAACGAGACCTCGTTTCTCTAGCTCTGTTTTTAACTCAGCATAAGCAGGCCCGCCAACGAATAATGGATGCCAACTTGAGAGAAGTTCGTGGGTGAAACCTGGAAGCGTTGCTGCCTCCGTCCTGATTGCGCCACCTAGTTCTTCATTTCGCTCGAATACTCGGACAGCTACTCCTGAGCGAGCTAGGACGGCTCCTGCAACGAGAGCGTTTATTCCACTGCCTATGATGATTGTCTCTTGCGCCATAAGGCCTATCTAAGCGGGAATTTGCGTGGCAAGATAGAGCGTATGAGCAATTTCGATGCGGTAATCATCGGCGGTGGCGTTAACGGGATGGGCGCAGCAGCTCTCCTGGCAAAACGAGGTAGACGCGTTCTCCTGCTTGAGGCAAACGAGAAGTGTGGTGGCGCGATACGAACCGAAGAGGTGACCTTGCCCGGTTTTCGTCATGATCTCTTTGCGACCAATCTCTCACTTTTCGCCGGCGGTCCCATCATGGCATCCCTCAAAGATGATTTGATCAAGTACGGACTCGAGTTTGTTCCATCGACAAAACCTTTTTGCTCAGTCTTTCCAGATGGCAAAGCACTGGGTGTCATCCAAGATTTTTCTGCGACAGAGGCGAATATCGCACGAATTGCCCCTGAAGATCTCGAAGCCTGGCGCGCTCTATCGGCAGAACTTGGAGTACTCGCACCACATATCTTGCCAATTCTTGGAAACGAGCTTCCTTCATTGAAAGCTGCTAAAGCTCTCTTTAAATCATGGCGAGCGCTGGGTACAAGCGAGTTTCTCTCCATGATTCGCTTACTTCTTCAATCAACGCGAGCTTTCACATCAGAGCATTTCAAGGCTCGAGAGACTAGAGCGCTTGCTGCAAGTTGGGGAATGCATCTTGACTACGGCCCGGATATTGCCGGTGGCGCGCTCTTTGCTTTTCTCGAATCAATCGGTGGCCAAATGTTTGGTATGGTCCTTGGAAAAGGTGGCGCAGATGTCATCACCAAAGCTCTGACTGGTGTAATAAAAGAGTATGGTGGGGAAATTCGTACATCAAGTCGTGTTACTTCCATTATTTCCGAGAATGGAAAAGCAACGGGAGTAACTCTCGCCGATGGTCAGGTAATCAACGCCAAAGAAATCATTGCAAATATCAACCCTTCGCTCATACCCACTCTCCTTGGCGAGAAGGAACGATCAAGGGCTGAAGTTCTTGAGGTGACAAAGTTCCAACCAGGCCTCACCACGATGATGATTCATCTCGCTATGGATAAGTTGCCTCAATGGAGCGCGAAAGAGGCCCGGGAATACAACTACGTTCACATTGGGCCGTATCTCGATGATATGGCGCTTACCTACGCAGAAGCTGCTGCTGGAAAACTACCTACCTCTCCCACTCTTGTCGTCGGACAACCAACTCTCACCGATCCTTCTCGTGCGCCCGAAGGAAAGCATGTGCTCTGGGTACAGGTACGGGTTTTGCCACAAGGAATCGATTGGGCAAGTGAAGGCGAACGTTATGCCGATCGAATTATCGAGATCATTGAAAGTTATGCCCCTGGCACGAAAGCATCGATACTCGCTCGCAAAGTGATGACACCAGCAGATTTAGAGAGTTATAACGCCAACTTAATTGGCGGCGACTCTCTCGGTGGAAGTCATCACATCTCGCAATTCTTCTTCCTACGTCCAACACCTGCTTGGAGTAGGCATAGAACTCCAGTGAAGAACCTCTGGATTTGTGGATCTGGAACATGGCCTGGCGGCGGAGTCGGTGGCGGCAGTGGCGCCCTCGTCGCATCTGCTTTAGGAGCAAAGTAGGCGATGTTTCCCTCAGCTCACCTCGACACTTTTACTCGTGACAGTCTCCCACCCCACGAACTCTGGCCAAAGATCGATGGCCTTGATGATCTTGGGTATCCAGAACGAATCAATGCAGCAAGAGAGTTGATTGAGAAGAACCTTGAAGCAGGACGGGGTGATCAAGTAGCGATTGTTGGTGCTGAAGGCGAGATGACCTATCGCGAACTTGATCTCTTGGTCAAGCAGATCAGTCAATTCTTTGAGTCAGAGGGAATAAAGCCAGGTAATCGAATACTCCTTCGTGGACCCAATAACCTCTCTATTGTTGCTATCTGGCTTGCTGTACTTCGAGTCGGTGCAGTCGCTGTCACCACCATCCACCTTCAGCGAGCAGTAGAACTTGAAAAAATCGTTGAGATCGGAAAGGTGCAGTTCGCATGCATCGATCACCGTTTCTTGAGTGAATGGGAAGGTGTATCCAATTTCAAAGGAAGTACCTTCATCTACGGAGGCGAAAGTGACTTCATCAAGAAAGCGCGCCTCAATAATGGCAATCATTTGGCTTGCGATACGGCGCAGGATGATGTCGCACTTCTTGCCTTTACTTCAGGGTCCACCGGAGTACCAAAGGCGACGATGCACTTTCATCGCGATCTTCTCGCCATCGCTGATACTTTCTCCAAGCATGTTGTAAAACCAACCTCCGATGATGTCTTCTCTGGCACACCTCCTATAGCTTTCACATTCGGACTTGGTGGCCTTGTGATTTTCCCATTTCGAGTCGGTGCAAAGACAGTCCTTTTGGAGGCAACGCCCCCACCTCAACTTCCTGATGCTATTGAGAAATTTGGAATTACTGCGCTCTTCACAGCACCTACCGCTTATCGAGCGATGCTCGGAAATATCACCAAAGAGAAAGTTAAAACGCTTCGACGATGCGTTTCTGCTGGGGAACATCTACCTCAAGCAACTTGGGAGGCGTTCTTCAAAGCGACTGGAGTCAAGTTGATTGATGGGATCGGCGCGACTGAGATGCTCCACATATTTATCTCAGCAAGTGATGACGAGATTATCCCTGGCATGACCGGGAAGGCAGTGCCAGGTTATCGCGCCAAAGTCGTCAATGAAAAAATGGAGGAAGTTGCTGATGGTGAAGTTGGGCGCCTTGCA
>RGOY01000039.1 GCA_010028225.1 Actinomycetota bacterium | reverse complement strand
CCACTTCGAAGTTTCACCACTGCCTCAACTCTCACAGTTTTGCCCACCATCGTGATCGTTGGCTCGAGCCCGCCGACATTCCATCCCACTCGCTTGAGCGCGATCGATGGAGTAGACCATGCGAACTCTCTCCCAGTGCTGCTGTAGACCGAAGCGGCGATTGGTTCTGTCGATGTGATGATCAACGTCGCTGGTCGCTTTCCTAACTCTTTAGGTAATCGAAGCGATGTGACGCGCTCACTTTCGATAGTGCGATCTGAGAGACCAACCGGTGTGAAGCGACTGCCATCACTTACTAGTTCGACATCAACAACTGCAGAGCGCGCGCCTGTCGCGATGAGATGAAGTTGGTGAGTCTTGATTGAAGAGCCACGATGTCTTACCGGGATTGATGTGATCACCAATTGTTCACTTGCTTCACTGGATGAAACGAAATCTGCGCCGAGTGAGCTAAGACCACGACCTCGTTGGTCGAAGAGGAATGCACTGACTCGCCCTGATCGGGTAATAACCTCCATCGCAACGACTTCTTCTCCGGGTGCAAGTGAATCGACTCGTACTTCGCGCTGTGAGACAGCGGGCAGTGCGATGACTTTCTCGCCGGTCTTTCCTGACTTTCCAAAGGTGCGGATCTCAATCGTTGAGGTACTAAGTCCTGAGTTCGTTGCAGAGGTGAATTTCCCGGAGCGAGATCGAATAACCGTCGAAGAGACTTCACTGCCTGAAACAACTATCGAGCCACGTGAGAGCAGATAAGGATTGCTCTTTGCCTTAACAAAATTGATCTTTCGACTCTTTGCATCTTTGACCTTTGTCGATGCACTTGGCAGCAGCGCAACGGTCCGTGCATCTCCGCCTAGATTCGGGCAGACAGTTGCTGGAATTGAAGCGGTGCGCTCGATTTCTGCATCTGGATCACTTTGCCGAGAGGCAAGAAGAGAGATCAGTAGCGATCCGATAAGTAGTACGGCGCTCTGTAATCGCCAATTTCCAAGAGATACCTTTTTCCCTGCGCGCAGATCACTCATGACAACTCTTCAATCGGTACATCACTTCTTCGTCGCCGTGATGGGAGGGCAAGAATCGCAAATGTAGCGAGGGCAATAAATTGAAGTGAGAGCCAGCCTCGACGAGAAGTCCCGTCGTGATACAGGATGAAATCTCCACCTTCACTGAGGAGATCTTCTCTTATCTCAAATTGCGGAAGCCCTGCGACGCCTCGGGTGAGTTCGACTCGATTGTTATTGACCAGCATGCGCCAGCGATCATCGAAACGTTCTGCAATCGTCACAGTTCCAGGTCGAGTGATTGTCCCCTCTGCCGAGATCTCCTCACTTCCCAATGCGATTGATAGTTCACTCGCTCCATCGCCATCTACCTCTGGTAGTAACGAAACTCGAGATGATGCACCAACGACCTTCCAGACAATTCCGGCATCTGTTGAACTCGCACGAGTAAATCCCCCGATACCATCGATAGTTCTGGCAAGTGATTTGTTGACGGGCTGAGTCAAGAAGAGATAGCGGATTCCATAATCACCGAAAATAGAACTGCTCTCGATTCCTGCGCCAGTCACTAACCCTGCGACCGCCTCTTCAATCGGCTCACTACTTCCATAAACAATGTCAGAGTCACCGATCTCCAATGGTTTATCCCGCACCACCCAATAGAGCAAACGTCCATCGCGCTGGCGAATCAGCAACGACTTATATCGCTCCTGCGTTGTCGCATTGGCGATGATGAATGCCGGGACCGCAAAAGTCTCTTCGTTTCGCACCGGTCCCTCTGCCCCTGGTCCTAGCCACCACACCAGTGAAGAGAGCGAGGTGACAAGGACGGAAACTGCAATAGCTGCTGCTGCAAAGTGTCTGAAGTTGAGAGCCGAGTCGCGTATCTGCGGTAATACAACTTCAAGTAACCGAATTCCAGCGATGATGGAAATTGCGATGAAGAGAATCGTCGCACCACCTAATGACGGTGAGATCAACTGACTGCTTCCATGTCCTGCAACCGAGAAAAGTGAGAGCAAGGCAGTGATTGATGAGATGAAAAGTCCGATCAGTGCCAATCGCCGACAGTCCTGGCGAAAGAGTGCGATCACCATGATGATCGGTGCTGCAGAGAGAGTTGCAAGGCTCAAGCCCGGATTACCAAAGAGCAAGAGAAAACTATCTGCGCCCTCGAGAGAGACACCAGGCTCAAGCAAGGCCCGCGAAGGATGAGCTAAGAGCTCAAGTGACCAGGGAACATTAATCGCAATCGCACCCACCAAGATCAAAGATCGCTTCACTATCCTGGCAATGACGAGATCGATCTCTTCTTTTGCTCCTCGTAATCGCTTGCTGAATTCACCAAGAGTCTGAAGCGACGAAACAAGAAAGTGCCAGGCAGCAAGAACGATGAAGGCCGGTGGTGAAAAGGCGAGTGCTACCGAATAGAGAAGTGCGTGAGCAGCAACAGCGCGCCAACTCAAAGTTTCAATCTCGTTTGCTCGCATCATCGACTTGATAAGAAGCGGCGCGATTAAGGCAATCACTAAAGTTCCTATCAGGCCATGAGTAACGGCATGAAGTATCGGTGGCGAGAAGGCATAGGCACTTGCCGCCACAAGGGCAATCAAGGTCGAGGTGGTAAATCCCTTTGCGAATCGATATCCGATCCAGAGTGCAAGCGGTATAGCGCTATAGAAAAAGAGTGCAATCAGAAGTTTCAGATTCCCAAGCACAAGAGCTGAAGCCATACCCACGAGAGCAACCCAGGTTGGCGTATTCGCACTTGAGCCAAGCGCGATCGGATGCCACGACTCCAAATACTTCGCGATGAGGTCTAACCCACTGGAAGGAGCTTGGAGCAGCGCTCCACCTTCAATCGCGCCAAGGCGATTTCTCGAAGCTATGAGCGTCAGAAAGAGAATAGCCAGAGAGAAAAGAAAGAGTGGTCGAGTGAAGAGGGTGCGAAGAGTGGATTTTCGTTCAGTGAAAATCTCTTCTTCCTCGAGTTTTTCATCATTGATATCAAGAACAGAGTTCGAAGGCTCATTCGGGAGTAACTGGAATGGAATACGCCTTTCGAGATAGCGCTCCAGGCTGTTTCGTGCTCTTTCAAAGGCAAGGCGCGCCTGAATACCCCGCGGCGGTAGAAAAGTCCTGATCGCAGAACCTGAAATAAGGCGCTGGCGTCGACGCACTTTTCGTGCAGCAAAAATCTCTTGCGGTTTGATTAGGACAAGCGCAACGGCAGCTAACTCATCGAGTGCATAACCAGGAAGCTTGGCGATTAAATATCCGATCGAACGAACGAGAGCGCTCAATAGCAATTGAAGAGCAAGAAGCGGTAAGAAAATCAGCGAAGCATTAGCTAAAAGCACATAGGCCGCATGCCTTCGATCAAGGAGAAGTGGGCGGTGCAAAAGCGCATCATCGACATCGATAGAACGCCGCTCATTTGATGATGCTTCACCGTGATAAGCAATCGCTTCAGGGACCGCAAGAACTGAGTGACCTGCTGCTCGCACACGCCAACCAAGATCGACATCATCGCGAAAGAGCGAGAGTTTCGGATCAAAGCCACCAAGTTCAGTGAAGACTTCTCGCCTGATCAACATCGCCGCTGTGCTCACTGCAAGCACATCGCGTTCATCATCATGTTGACCTTGATCTTGTTCGCGATATTCCAAACCAGTCCAACGAGCACCATTGGTTGCGATGCTGACGCCTAACTCAAGTAAGTGCTTTCGATCGTGCCATCCGCGAAGCTTCGGTCCAGCGAGGGCAACCTGTGGCTTCTCCTTGACTCCTGCAAGAAGGCGCTCGAGCGCATCTTTTGCCGGCGCACAGTCGTCATGCACAATCCAGAGCCACTCCTCCACCGCCTGGGGATTTACTGAAGCTGCGCCACCACCCTTTCCCTTCGCCGAAGTCGCAACGAAAGGCGGCGTCGCATCAACAGCAATCTGCACCGCTTCGCCAAAGCCAACTCCTCGCGTACTTTGAATGACATGTATTCCTGCACTTCGTAGCAATCGCACAGATTCATCAGTAGAACCGGTATCAACCGCAACGATGCGATCGATGGGATGGCTCTGTGATGCGAGCGCAGCAACAGTCTGTGGCAACCAAGTCGCGCCATCGTGAGATACAAGAATTGCAGTGACACGAATCATCGGCGACCTACAAAATTATCTTTTGGAAACCTATCCAAATCGATCCTGAAAAAATTAACTAAAGCGGGCGATTGGAAACTTTGCCGAATGTTTTGCTGGAAGAGAAAAGATTTAGCTTTACGCTGGTCGGCGCTTAAGGCGACGACGTTCACGTTCGGAAAGTCCGCCCCAAATTCCAAAGCGCTCGTCATGTGCCAGCGCGTATTCGAGACACTCTGCTCGAACTTCGCATGACATACAGACGCGCTTTGCTTCGCGAGTGGAGCCACCCTTCTCCGGGAAGAAGGCTTCTGGATCAGTTTGCGCACAGAGAGCCCGCTCCTGCCAAGACAGTTCAAGGATCTCCCCACTTCCTAACTGAACACTGGGACCAGTCTCTCGATAACTTCCATCACGTCGCGGATTCACATCTCCGGTCGAGGGTTTGAGCATGCCAGCGACTCTCCCATTCGCAAACAAGGGGCCAAGCTGGCCCCTTAACTAGGCTGAATTACACGCATGTAACACGGGGAAGTCAAGTAGGAAATGGGGTCAGAAACCGAGGACTTCTCCCCGGCAATTGTCAAGTGTGATTCGTGATTCTGGTGCGACGAAGGCAGATTCAATCTTCACTCCATCATCAATCTTTGCCCCAACTCCGACAATGCTGGAAAGAATGGTGCAGTTCTGTCCAACCTGCGCACCAGCAAGGACGACAGAACCAGCGTCAATGCGAGCATTTTCCGCCACTTTTGCGCTCTCATCGATGAAACCTAAACCTGATTTTGAATTGCTTGGCTTTGTCGCAGCTGATGCAAACTTGCCAGTAACTAAATCTGCAGAGGCAGCAATCAAAGCCGCCGGTGTCCCGATATCGCGCCAATATCCATTGTCGACAAATCCCTGGACCCGCTTTCCTTCCTGAAGCAGTGTGGGAAAAGTCTCCCTCTCCACACTGACCACTCGGTTCGATTCGATCTCATCGATCACCGAGCGCTTGAAGATGTAGCAACCGGCATTGATCTGATTGGTGATGGGGTTTTCCATCTTCTCCAAAAATGCCTCAACCCAGCCTTCACTATTAGTCGGCACAACACCATAGGCCCTGGCATCCTCGACCTGGGTCAGATACAAAGTCACATCAGCATCCCGAGTGCGATGAAAATCCATCTGAGCCTTCAAGTCATGTGCCGACAAAACATCACCATTGAAGATCACAACCGGCGCATCACCATCAATCTCAAGATGCGCTGCCGCATTCTTAATCCCGCCACCAGTTCCTAGCGCCACTTCTTCGACCGCGTAACTTATCTCCATATCAAAACGCGAACCATCACCAAAATATGGTTCAAATACTTCTGCAAGATAACTTGTCGCCATCACAAGACGATTCACACCAGCAGCGCGTGCTTGCAAAACTTGATGCAAAGTAAACGGAACTCCCCCTACCGGAAGCATCGGCTTTGGGGTGCGATCAGTCAGTGGCGCAAGACGTGTGCCACGTCCGCCCACTAACAAGATTGCAGCGCTTGGATGCTTCACTCTCTCACTCACGTCAGTTATCCCTAATCCCGAGAAATTCGTGCAATCGCTTCATCGATACCTTCATCAGTTGCCGTTAGCGCGATCCTTATATGGCGAGCGCCGCCCTGGCCATAGAAATTCCCAGGTGTAACGATGATTCCGCGCTCTGCAAACCACTCCACTTGAGCCCAATCCTCACTGCCATTAGAGCACCAGATATAGAGCCCCGCTTCAGAGAACTCAGTAGCAAAACCCTTTGCCAAAAGCGCAGGAACAAGCTTCCTTCGCCGCACTCGATACCGCTCAGCTTGAACCTTCACATGCTCTTCATCCCCGAGAGCAACCGCCGTTGCATGTTGAATCGGCGCCGGCGCCATCATCCCGGCATGTTTTCTCACTTCAAGTAATCGAGCAATCAAATCTTTATCCCCGGCAAGAAATGCCCCGCGATACCCAGCAAGGTTTGATCGCTTCGACAGGGAATGCGCCACTAAGAGATTTCGGTTCTGCCCCGCTGCTATCTGCAAAGTTGAGATCGGCTTCTTGCTATCACCAAATGAGAAGTAACACTCATCCACTGCCACAATCGCATCACTACCCGACCTAAAATCAAGAACAGCCTCAATCTCCTCTTTACTATGGACTCGTCCCGTGGGATTTGATGGCGTATTGACCCAGATAAGCGTTCGCTCGAGCCGATCACCCGCAGCAACACCAAGAGCCTCGCGCTCCACCGACGCGATATGTCGGATAAGCAATCTTTGGGATCACCACCCGCTCGCTTCGAAGTAGAAAAGGAAGCCAAGCCACAATCTCTTTCGAACCAATAGTCGGCAAAACATCGAACTCACCGCTTGCGCCAAGAACATCGACACAATATTTTTTCAGCGCATCGCGAAGCTCTGTAGAACCAGTAGTCACTGGATATCCGGGAGAATTAGCCGCCTCTTTCAATGCGTTTTGGATGAAATCAGGGGTTGGATCTACCGGCGTTCCTTGACTGAGATCGATCGCACCACGGGGATGAGACTTTGCTTTCGCTCCATAAGGCGCCAGAAGATCCCACGGGAAATCTGGCAGTGAAAAACTTGAGGTGCTCAGTTGCTCTCCGGCTTCTTCTGGATCTGCAACACCACCGGATGATCTTTACCTGTTGGCCCTACCTTCGCTGCGCCGCCAGGGGATCCCAATTCATCGAAGAAGTCTGAGTTATATCCCTTGAATTCGCTCCATTGTCCTGGGACATCATCTTCGTAATAGATAGCCTCGACCGGACAGACTGGCTCACACGCCCCGCAGTCCACGCACTCATCAGGCTGGATATAGAGCATTCGCCCACCTTCATAGATGCAGTCCACCGGACACTCTTCAATACAAGATTTGTCCTTCACATCGATACATGGCTCTGCAATCACATAAGTCATGGAGCGTGATCCTTTCCTTACTTATTCAAAGGCAATAACTGTCGCCGGACTAGGCGCGTCATTCTCGCATAATCTTCCCCTCGTGACCGATCAAGGCGCAACCTCATCCCACGCTTCCCGCCTTAGCGCACTCATCGGCCAACGGGTCAGCATCCGCCTTCGCGAAGAAGCCGGCGGCTTTCGAGATCTCCTCGGCATATTGCGCTCTCCTACCGAGGTAGAACGCAAAGATGGCTCCATTGCCACCTTCAATCCAAATCAAGTTTTCGCATTCCGCCATGTTCTGCCTCGCACTACCAAGGCAAATGCCACTGGCGTGCAGATCTACGACACCCTTTCGCGAAAACTATCTGAGATCCACTCCAGTGATGGCAGAAGCATTCGCATCTATTGTTGTGGACCGACTGTCTATCGCGATGCACATCTTGGAAATCTTCGTACCTTCTTACTTGCAGATATCGTCCGTCGCGCGCTGGAGTTCTCTGGCCATAACGTCCGCCTCATCCAAAACATCACCGATGTGGGACATATGAGTGAGGATTTCGATGAGGACAAGATGCTCAAAGAGTCGAAGGAGACCTCACGAGATCCCTTCGAGATTGCCCGCGAATTCGAATCTAAATTTCATAAAGACCTCGCACGCCTTGGCGTGATCCCTGCCGATCACTATCCCCGCGCCAGCGATTGCATCGAGATGATGCAAAGCCACATCAAAGAGCTCTTTGATCTCGATCTTGCCTACCAGGGCGATGACAAGAGCGTCTATTTCTCAAGCGAAAGATTTCCAAGTTACGGCGCACTTAGTGGAAATCGCCTCACCGATCTCAAACCTGGACATCGCTACGAATTCACTGAAGCTGGCGCAAAACGCTTTCATGCCGACTGGGCGCTCTGGAAATCAGCAGGCAATCGCACCCAGATGATCTGGGATTCACCATGGGGGGCCGGCTTTCCCGGGTGGCATATCGAGTGCTCTGCGATGTCACTTCACTATCTCGATGGTCATGTCGACCTTCATATCGGTGGCATCGATCTTCGCTTTCCCCACCACGAGAACGAACGCGCTCAATCCAATCCACTAACAAAAGACCAAGAAGCAGTTGATCTCTGGCTTCATGGAGAGCACCTGCTCTTTGAAGGGAGAAAGATGAGCAAGAGCGCAGGAAATGTTGTCCTGCTGCAAGACGTTATCGACCGTGGCCTTGATCCACTTGCTGTTCGCTTCTGCTTCCTCGAAAACCGCTACCGAAGCCAGATGGACCTCTCCTGGGCCTCGATCACCGCAGCCGACAAACTACTTACGCGGTGGCGAAGCAAATACGCAAGCCCCACCACAGATTCCAGCACTACAGAGAAAACTCAATCAATCATCAATGAAGTCTTCACCGCAGTCGCAACCGATCTTGATACCCCTCGAGCGCTACAACGCCTTCGAGCACTCGAAAAAGATGATTCGATCGACGATGCCACAAAGGCAGAAATCTTTCACGCCCTCGACCCACTCTTCGGCCTCGATTTCACAAAAATTCCCACAGCCGAAACTAAAAACCTCTCGCCAGAAGATTCATCGCTATTAGATGAACGTCAGGCCGCCCGGAATCGAAAAGACTTCGCAGAGAGCGATCGTCTACGAGACCTCCTAAAAGATCGTGGAATCGAAATCCGTGACACTGCTTCAGGGCAAGAGTGGAGCATTAGTTAAAAGACCTTTCCTTAGTCATTAGGTTCCAATCCCAATTCCTGCATATGACGTCTTGATCTCACCTTTACCTCAATCAAACTCCATGGATGTCTAAAGGATTCGATTTCAATGCGCCATCCACACTCACAGGTCATAAAGCACTTCTGCGCCTCACCCTCGCCTTCATAGACAAAATCCATCTGATGACCGCGGTTCGGTACTCCAGTAGGAATAAGTCTTCCCATCGTTACTCCCTCCCCTTTCTCGAGAAGCGAACCTCCTCAAAATCTCCTTGCCACTCACAACTCGTGCACTGAATCTCTGGGTCATTTCCCTCAGGGTCGAGACAGCAACCACCAATGACATATTTCTCTCGGTCATATTGCTCATCAGGAAGCCCGTACAAGATTTCCTTGATGGTCCCTCGCTCTTTGCAACTGGGACAGATTGTGGAGGTCGTTATGCGAACAGGTGCCTTCTTGATTGGGATACCTCTGCGCGAGAAAACTTTGAAGCCAGCGTTTGCAAGATTTCTAAGGATCATTTCACCAACAGTTTCAGGCGTACCTTCCAAGATGCCTCTCCAATGCATGGTCCCGCTTCCCATGGTTGGAAAGTTCATCTTGACTTTTTCATCATCAATCTCGACAAGAATCTCTGAGCCAAGAACAATCTGGTAACTCTTCTTTTTATCTGCTTCAACAACCCGCAAAACAGCCTCGGGGAAGCCTCGACTGATGGTCTGAGCCACCTCTTCCTCTGATGTCTGCCTCATTGAGCCACCTCCTTCGCCCTACAAGGAGATCACTCCCTAGACCACTGACAACTTCGGGTGAATCGGTATTCAGCTTTTGCCAGGCCAGAGCATGCAACACGAAGCGTGCCGTGCACCCGCTAAAACCTAGCGACTCCGCTTATTCATTACCGAAATGAAGACCAAAATCACTAACGCACTTGTCCCCACCAAGAGCGCATTGCCATTGGTGTCGCCCTGCACCAAAATCTCATTGCCATTACGTTCAGTGCTCGCGATATAGGCCACGACAAACCAGACCACGACACCCACAATCGGCTCAAGCCGTGAAATCGCACCTCGCGCCAGAAAGTGAATCACCGCCGGCACCACAGCCCAGTACTACCGCGGTGACAAGTCCTGGCAGACTCTGGATACAAGCGCTGTCCCCGAGGGAAGCAGACTTTACTTCACAAGCGCCCGCGCCCGGCAAGCTC
>RGOY01000038.1 GCA_010028225.1 Actinomycetota bacterium | reverse complement strand
GAGTGCACCCAGTGTGGCTCAAGGTTTTCAACCCAGGAGACCGCGATCTTGGCAATCATCAAGCGCAGTGGGGCTACCGAACCATTCAGTCGTGAGAAAGTAATTAACGGTGTTCGCAAGGCTTGCCAGAACCGCCCCGTCAACGATGATGATCTTGCTCTCCTGGCTCAACGGGTTGAGGAGACTCTTCGTGCGAGCGGCCAGGCCGAGATCGAAGCTCAAGAAGTAGGCATGGCAATTCTTGCGCCACTCCGAGAACTCGATGAGGTTGCCTACCTGCGATATGCCTCGGTTTACCGTAACTTCTCCTCCCTTGATGACTTCGAAGGTGAGATCGCGTTACTGCGAGCGATGCCTTCAGAGACATCAGCAAGACCTTCCCTCGCAACTTCCTCTGCGTCAGTTATGAATTCTTCCCCGAATTCGAATGAAACCACGCCCGCGAATTCACTTGCCCCACGAGTGAAGACAACTTAACAACCAGAAAAATTGGAGCAATAGAAATGTCAGACACGGTCATCAATAGACCTTCTTCCAAAGCGAAGAACAAAGGCCTCACCATCGAACGCCTTTACACCACTGCCGGAAAGCACCCGTATGACGAGGTGACGTGGGAAAGACGCGATGTAGTCCAGACAAACTGGAAGAGCGGCGAGGTCATCTTCGAACAAAGGGGAGTTGAGTTCCCGGACTTCTGGTCAGTCAATGCATCAACCATTGTCACAACGAAGTATTTCCGTGGGGCTGTAGGACATGAGAATCGTGAATGGTCGCTCCGCCAGGTCATCGATCGCGTCGTCCTTACTTATGTTAAGGCAGGCAAGCAATACGGTTATTTCGCAACTGATGCCGATGCTGAAATCTTCGAGCACGAATTGACGTGGATGCTGATGCACCAGGTCTTCTCCTTCAATTCGCCAGTATGGTTCAACGTCGGTACTGCTGCGCCACAACAGGTAAGTGCATGCTTCATTCTCTCTGTCGATGACACGATGGATTCGATCCTCAACTGGTACCGCGAAGAAGGAATGATCTTCAAGGGCGGTTCAGGTGCTGGCCTTAATCTTTCACGAATTCGCTCGGCAAAAGAGCTCCTTCGCTCTGGTGGAAATGCTTCTGGTCCAGTCTCTTTCATGCGTGGTGCTGACGCATCAGCAGGAACAATCAAATCTGGTGGCGCGACAAGGCGAGCCGCAAAGATGGTTGTTCTCGATGTCGATCATCCAGATATCGAGGAATTCATTGAGACCAAGGTGAGCGAAGAAGAGAAGATTCGCGTTCTTCGCGACGCTGGATTCGATATGGATCTTGGCGGTAAGGACATCATCTCGGTCCAATACCAGAACGCAAACAACTCGGTTCGTGTATCAGATGAGTTCATGCGCGCTTATGAGAACAGCCAAGATTTTGGTCTCCGTGCACGCGCAACCGGTGAAGTAATGGAGACTGTCTCGGCAAAGCAACTCTTCCGAAAGATGTCAGAGGCAGCATGGGCATGCGCTGATCCAGGAATCCAATACGACGACACCATCAATGATTGGCATACAAATCCAGAGACTGGTCGCATCAATGCATCGAATCCATGCTCTGAGTACATGTCACTCGACAACTCATCGTGCAACCTCGCATCGCTGAATCTGATGAAGTTCCTCAAAGAAGATGGTTCATTTGATTCGAAGTCATTCGTCAAGGCCGTTGAAATGATCATCACCGCGATGGATATCTCGATCTGCTTTGCAGACTTCCCGACTGAAGCGATCGGTGAGACAACTCGTGCATATCGCCAACTTGGAATCGGGTACGCAAACCTCGGTGCGCTCTTGATGGCAAGTGGTCTTGCCTACGACAGTGATGCAGGACGATCAGTCGCAGGTGCAATCACCTCATTGATGACCGGTACCTCCTACCGAAGGTCTGCAGAACTTGCAGGGATTGTCGGTCCTTACGACGGCTATGCTCGAAACGCAGAAGCCCACACACGTGTTATGAAGAAGCATCAGGCAGCCTCACTCTCAGCAAAATCAGTCTCAGAGCTCGACCGTTCGGTCTGGTCTGAGGCGAATAAGTCATGGGATGAAGGCATCAAGATCGGCGAGCGCAATGGATGGCGAAACGCTCAAGCCTCAGTCCTTGCTCCGACCGGAACAATCGGTTTGATGATGGATTGCGACACCACTGGTATCGAGCCAGATCTTGCCCTCGTGAAGTTCAAGAAGTTGGTTGGCGGCGGTTCGATGCAGATCGTCAATCAGACTGTCCCGCTTGCGTTGAAGAAGCTGGGTTATACCCAAGAGACAATCGAGGCGATTGTCGAATACATCTCCACCCATGGAAATGTGATCGATGCCCCAGGACTCAAGAGCGAGCATTACGACGTCTTTGATTGTGCGATGGGTGCAAGCCCCATCAAACCAATGGGCCACGTTCGAATGATGGCGGCATGCCAACCATTCCTCTCTGGCGCTATCTCAAAGACCGTTAACCTCCCTGAGACTGCAACTGTTGAAGAGGTCGAAGAGGTTTATTACCAAGGTTGGAAACTTGGTCTCAAAGCGCTTGCCGTCTACCGCGACAACTGCAAAGTTGGACAGCCACTTTCTGATGGAAAGGCAGCGAAGAAGTTCGAGAGTGCTTCGGCATCATCCGGTGCACCAGCGCCGGCACAACGAAAGCGTCTTCCAAAATCACGACCATCTCGTACCACCTCATTCTCAGTTGGTGGCGCAGAGGGTTACCTCACTGCAGGCAGTTATGAAGATGGCGCGCTTGGTGAAATCTTCCTCAAGCTCGGCAAGCAAGGATCAACTCTTGCTGGCGTGATGGATGCTTTCTCCATAGCAGTTTCGATCGGACTTCAATATGGAGTTCCACTCGAGACCTATGTCGAGAAGTTCACCAATCTTCGATTCGAGCCAGCGGGAATGACCGATGACAAGGACATTCGTATGGCGCAGTCGATGATGGATTACATCTTCCGTCGATTGGCACTCGATTACCTACCGCTAGAGACTCGCGCAGCTATGGGTCTTTACACCGCCAATGAGCGCAGTGCTGCGTTAGATAGCGGTGAGTATGCGGTTGCAGCGCCGGTCGCACCAGCGAGTGACGAGGTTGCAATCTCTAAGCCGATGGAATCGAAACCAGTCGATATCGCCATTGAAAAAGCGCCAGATACCTCTGGCGTCGGATCGTCCACTGAACTCCTAGAGAAGTTCGCAGGGTTCAAGACCGATGCGCCACTGTGCATGACTTGCGGAGTGAAGATGCGTCCATCGGGTGCCTGCTACGTCTGCGAAGGCTGTGGATCAACATCTGGATGCAGTTAATCAATGAGTGAAGAATCGGCCCCCGTATGGGGGCCGATTTCATTTCTGGGGTTGAACGATTGAAGAGCGATTCTGTGAACGTTAAAAAAGAGTTTGATGATCGTCACCACTCGATGCTTGAAGCTCTAGATGCTGCCGTGGAATCGATTGGTGGCACGCCCCGCGAAGGGCAGCGCACGATGGCGCTCGCCATTGCAGATGCCATCGAGTCGGAGAATCACCTTTTAGTCCAGGCAGGGACAGGTACTGGAAAATCACTGGCTTATCTCATCCCAGCGCTTGCCAGCGGTAAACGCGCTCTCGTCGCAACAGCGACTCTCGCACTTCAGCGACAGTTGATTGAACGAGATCTGCCTCGAATCAAGTCTGCTGTAGAGAAGTCCTTGGGGCGAGAAGTCTCTTTTGCTATCTACAAAGGAGTTGGAAACTATCTCTGTAAACAAAAACTTTTTGGAAGTTCTGATGCTGATAGCGAGATCCTTGTTGAAATCTCAACTTTAGAAGAGCAGGCCAAGCGCCTTAAAGATTGGAGCAAAATAGCTGGCATCTCTGGTGATCGAGATGATGCACCTGAGGTCGATCGCCGTGTCTGGGCTGCGAGTTCGGTCAGTGGAAGAGAGTGTGTAGGAGCTGAAGATTGCGCTTACGGTTCGACATGTTTCGCCGTATTGGCAAAAGCGAAAGCTCAGAGCGCGGATATCGTCGTCACCAACCACACCCTCCTTGCAATTGAGGTGGTGGACTCTCATCCAATCCTTCCCGATCGCGATGTCGTGATCTTGGACGAAGCCCACGAATTCTCGGATCGAACTACTCAAGCGGTGACTGAGGAGTTGACAGCGCAACGTGTTCTTCGAGCCGCGACGATGTATCGAAAATTCTCCGGCGAGCGGGGCGCAGGGCTCTCACAAGATCTCATCGTGGCAGCGGAAGAATTCGAAGAGGCTATCGCTCAGTACCGAGATGACTTCCTCTCGGGCAGTGATCGAGGTCAGGATCGAGGTCAGGATCGATCTAGCGAAGAGCGAAGACTTGAAGAATTGCCAATTTCGCTCCTAGATCCCATTCGTTCCATCAAAGATGCGACAGAGGCAATCTCACAGAGGCTTTCGGCAGATGATGAGATTGTGGATGGAGATGTTCTTGCTGAGCGCGCTCGAGTAAAGGGAGCGATTAACGAGATTAAGACGGTGACTTCGAAGATGATCCGGGCACGAGAGGGGAACGTTCTCTGGTTCGAACCAACTTACTCCACCCTGTATCTCGCTCCACTTTCAGTATCAGAAGTGCTTGCCGATAATCTCTTCTCGGCGGGTCCAGTCATTGCAACGAGTGCAACGATGACAGTCTCGCATTCATTCGAATCAGTGAAGCGAAACCTTGGCATCGCCGAAATTGAAGATCTCACAACGCTGGATGTTGGAACACCTTTTGATTTCGAGAAGCAAGGAATGCTTTATCTGGCCTCTCATCTTCCAGAACCCACTCGAGAAGGTCCAACGCGAGAAGCTCTCGATGAACTCGCTGAGTTAATCGAGGCCGCTGATGGCAGGACATTGGCACTCTTTTCTTCCTGGCGGGGAGTCGAAGCGGCGGATCTCCATTTAAGGAAGGTGCTTTTTGACCTTGAGATCCCCATCATCACAGCGCGACGAGGCGATCCAGTGGGCTCACTCGTCGAACGATTTGCTAAGGAAGAGCGCTCGGTACTGATTGGCACGATTTCACTCTGGCAGGGCGTGGATGTTCCTGGTTCGTCCTGCATCTTGGTAGCGATTGATCGTATTCCTTTCCCTCGTCCAGATGATCCAGTCATGGCAGCGCGCTCTCGCCAGGCAGATAGCGAAGGTGGATCTGGTTTTATGCAGGTTTCGCTTCCGAGGGCGGCACTTCTTTTCTCGATGCCACCACTGTGGCGAACTGAAGACCCTGAACTAGTTCGTGATTCTCTGCGAAGACTTAGAGAGTCTCTTTGAGGGTTAGTGAAATCCTAAAAGTCTAGGTAAAACTCTTCAGAAGTGGTCGGATGGAGCGCCAACTCTTAGCAAAACTTTGATGAAGCGGTAGCGATTCCACCTCATCCATTGCGACCCAACGAACTTCCATTGTCTCGTGATTGAGTTCTCCCGGAATCAACTCGTCAAAGGCTTGAGCAATGACAGTGACATAACTCCACGAGAGGTGATCATCGATGTAATCGCGGACAAGGGTCAGTGAAGCGGGGGAGATGCCTATCTCCTCCTCTGCTTCGCGTAAGGCGGCCTCCGTCCAGCTCTCATGCGAGTCTCGTGCACCGCCTGGGATTCCCCAGGTTCCACCGTTGTGAACCCATGGGGCTCGAAGTTGTAACAGCACCTCTTCTTGCCGTATCAGCAAGAGTCCTGCAGCTCCATGTAGCCCCCAATGGCGCGATAGACATGCACATTCGACCCAACCATCACCATCGCGAGCCGCCACCTCGACAGTCTGTCACAGCGGGAGGAAATCCACAGGACGATTTCATCCACAGCTTCACACTCTCGCCCCGAAGCGATCGCCAGTGTCTCTCTACCTTCGCGTGGTGATATCCAGAGCGAAGATCTCGTACTCATTATCAGTCGCACTCGTGCTCTCTCTCGTGATTGTCCCGACGCGAACCGCCAGTGCCGAGGAGTGCAAGGCAGAGAAATGCATCGAGGTCACTGTCGATGATGAGAGTGATGAAATCGTCGTCACTTATCGAAGCAAGAGAGCGGGGGAGGTGGTCGATGAAGTCAAGGAAACAAAACAAGAGTCAACAAATTCTGGCTCATTCTCTGCGGCAGGTGATCCCAAGCGAACGTGGATTCCTTATCACCCAGATCGATATGCAGCATGGCGCGAGGCGGCGCGAAAGGCGGCAGCAACACGAAAGAAAAGTAGGGCCAAAGTCGCCGTTCCCACCCAGTCGGTCATTGCTTCTACTTCTCTCTCAGATCGAGTTAGTCAGATGATTCCTATTGGCGACATTCAATTTCAACCCGCAATCGGGGCAACTCTTCATACTCCTGTCTTCTTCTGGACCACAACGCCAACTTCTTTTAATGTGACACTTAAAGTTGCGGGAATTCCAGTCGGCGTCTCTCTCACCCCAGAATTTCTCTGGGATTACGGTGAAGGAACTACCCGCCAAACTTCACTCCCTGGCGCTCCCTATCCCATCGCCCTTAATACCTTTACTTATCACCAAGCTGGGCTGAAGAAAATCACCTTGACTACAAAGTGGAATGGAACATTCACAGTCGCAGGACTCTCGTCGCCCATAGATGGCGTAATAACTCAGAAGCGAGAGCGTGATCTCACCATTTATAAGGCACCAACTCGCCTCCTTGGTTGACGGTGCACATGAGGGTTTCATCCACAGATTCTTAAATTCCACCAAATAGGCAAAGTTGTTTGGGCCAGCATCGCCCCATGACAACACTCACCTCACCTCATGATTTGCTTGTAGCAGTTCCATTCCTGATGGGTTTTTCGCCAGAAGAATCTTTGATCGTTATTGGAATCCGAGAAGAAGCTATCAATATAGCCATGCGCTTTGATCTGGAGAATTCTGATTACCAGGAGATCGTCACCCATCTTCAACGTTGGAGATGCGATTGTTCGATGATCATCTCGTATACCCATCAGGCTGACACTAAAGAGCTTCATAGCCAGGTCAGAGAATTGATCTCTGCAACGGGGATCCTTGTCAGAGAGTCACTTTTAGTTCAAGGCAAGCGCTGGAAGTCTGAGCTCTGCAGTGATCTTTCTTGTTGTCCGCAGGAAGGCAATCCCATACCTGAGATTGCAAACTCAGCGATTGCAGCAGAGCAAGTCCTTCTTGGACATCGGATGCCCTATGCATCACGAGAAGAACTCGAGAATTCGCTACGTAGCGATGATTCCCTCGAATCTCTTACCAACCAAGTCTGCCTAGCCATTGAATTAATTCCAGAGATTGACTATCGCCAAGATCCAAGACCTTTGCAACGCGAAGGTGCAGAAGCCATCTCCAAAGTTGTTGCGCGAGCTGAAGCGGGGGAGTCATTGAGTGATAGCACCCTTCTGGCATTAGTCCTTGTGAGACTTAAAGACTTACAGGTGAGGGACTTTGCCCTCGGCTGTATCAATGAAGAGAACTTAGAAAAGTTAATCGACCTCTGGCGATGGATTGTTCGCATTGCGCCATCTCGCTATGTGGCTCCAGTAGCAACGCTGCTGGCTGCTACCGCTTATGAAAAGGGCGACGGAGTTTTGGCACAGAGCGCCCTTGATCGTGCACTTGAACATGATGATGAGTACCCACTCGCACACTTACTCAAGCGAGTCTTTGCCGCAGGCTGGCCTCCTGAGACTTTCGCCACGATGCGAAGAGAGCTTCATCCCAAAATTTCCTCGGCAATCTTTGACGAGGTCGCTTGATGCTCTGATCTCAACGATATAGAGATTGCACCAGCCTTCTGAGTCAGGGGTAGTATTTCTTCGACTTTACGGCCCCAATCTGGCCGATCACAGGCAAATGTTGAAGGAGTGACGAGATGCTCGTTGGTGTTCCTCGTGAAATTAAGAATCATGAATATCGTGTTGCGATCACTCCGGCTGGTGTCAAAGAGTTCATTAATCATGGCCATAAAGTCATCGTCGAAACGGGTGCTGGCAATGGCTCAGCGATTTCAGATGATGCTTACAAGGCGGCCGGTGCTGAGATCGTAACCACCGCGGCTGATGTCTGGGCGCGGGCCGAGATGATCTTGAAAGTAAAAGAACCTATCGCGCAGGAATATCCATTGATGCGTCAAGGCCAAGTCCTCTTTACCTATCTCCATCTTGCTGCTTCGAAAGAGTGCACGGATGCCCTCATCAAAAGCGGTATCACGGCTATTGCGTACGAAACTGTTGATGTCAATGGATACCTGCCACTTCTTGCCCCGATGAGTGAAGTTGCGGGTCGTATGGCAGTTCAAGTCGGAGCAGCAGCGCTACAGAAGAGCGCAGGTGGTCGCGGAGTCAACGCAGCAACGATTGCCCATGGAATGCGAGCCGAAGTCACAATCCTTGATGTCAACACTCGTCGTCTCGTTCAACTCGATGAGCTCTTTGAAGGAAATGTCAGAACCTTGGCCTCAAACTCATATGAGATCGAAGACCAAGTTCTCTCCGCAGACCTCGTGATTGGTGCAGTCTTGGTTCACGGCGCAAAGGCCCCGCGCCTGGTCAGCAATGATCTAGTCAAGCGAATGAAGCCAGGCAGTGTTCTTGTTGATATCGCAATCGATCAAGGCGGATGTTTCGAAGATTCCAAGCCCACCACTCACGCCGACCCGACATATCCCGTCCACGGATCGATTTTCTATTGTGTGGCCAATATGCCCGGTGCCGTTCCAAATACTTCTACTTATGCTTTAACAAACGTGACACTTCGATACGCCCTCGCCCTTGCAGATAAGGGTTGGAGAGAGGCGATAAAGGCTGATCCGAATCTCGCACTTGGACTCAATGTCCATGAAGGCAAGGTTTATTACGACGCGGTCGCTGAAGCTCACGGGCTCCCCAGTAACAAACTCTAAAATCGTTCCAAGGCTCTGCCCATGCAAGAGAGTTCCGCTGAGGTTGTAGTAATCGGCGGCGGTGTCGTTGGAGCCTCAATCGCCTTTCATCTTGCCGAAGCAGATGTTGATGTAACCCTTGTCGAGAAAAGTGAACTTGGGGCTGGATCGACCTCCAAAGCTGCTGGCGGACTTCGTACGATATTCAGCGACGACCTCAACATCGAGATTGCGCTTCGCTCAATCGAGGCATACCGAAATTTTTCCTTGCGCCCAGGGCACGATGTAGATTTCAAAGTTCATGGCTATCTCATTTTGATCAGTAAAGAAGATGACCTCAAGAATTTTCAAGAGATTGTGAAATGCCAGAATAAGTTCGGTATTTCAAGTCGAATCATCTCGGTAGAGGAAGCACTCATCATTAATCCGATGATTTCACCTGACGGTTTGATTGCAGCCCTTTACTCACCGCAGGATGCACAGTGTTCGCCCGAAGGAGCGGTGATGGGTTATGCCCAGGGTGCTCGAAGACGTGGCGCGAAGATAATTCAAGGTGAAGGTGTCAGAGAGATAGAGATAGCCGCTGAATCCATAGGCGCGGTCATCACCGAGAGGCGGCGAATCTCAACGTCAACAATCGTAATTGCGGCCGGAGTCTGGTCGCCCCAGATCGGAGAGATGGTCGGACTCACTATTCCGGTCTTGCCTTACAAGCGAGAGATTGTGATCACTGATCCACTTGGTCAACATTGGTCAGGCCTGCCAGAAACTCTGCCCATGACAATCGATTTCTCCTCGACTCTGAGTTGGCGCCCCGAGGGTGGTGCACTTCTCATTGGATTTTCGGATGAAAGAGTTGATGCCGGGTTCGATACGACTCGAGATCCTCGCTACATCGAAAAGCTCGCCGAGCTAGCGCTCCATCGAATACCCATCACAAGCGAGCTGGGAATTGGCAAAGGATGGGCAGGACTTTATGACACGAGTCCAGATAACAACGCTCTCATAGGTGAAGCGCGTTCACCTCGTCGAGTTCTTTATGCCACTGGTTTTAGCGGTCATGGCGTGATGCAGGCCCCGGCAGTAGGAGAGATCATTCGAGACCTATGCCTTGGCCAGCAACCTTTCGTGGATACCTCGCCTCTCTCGATTGATCGATTCAAAGAGGAGAGAACTCGACGGGAATCTGCCGTCTTCTAGAACCAGATTTAGTCAGATTGCCATGGATGACTTGCAGGCGTGACCTGAATTCTTTAGATTGCGCTCAGGTCACGAGTTCCAGCGTTTAAGCCCCGGCTAACTGGACGGCAACCCTCC
>RGOY01000037.1 GCA_010028225.1 Actinomycetota bacterium | reverse complement strand
GGATTACCGTCACTCATCTGACACCAGGCTCGTCAACGTTCACATCCAACGACTTCGAGCCAAGATTGAACATGATCCAGATAATCCGCAGTTGATCACCACCATCCGCGGCGTTGGCTATAAGTCCGGCGTGCTCACAGTTCGTTAATCTCGGATCCGAATAGCAATGCTTAAGCGCCTGATTGCGGCGCTTCGCCAATCCCTTGCGCTACGAGTTGTCGTTATCGCTATTACCTTCTTTACGATCTCTGCAGGCGTTGTGGGAACGATCATCTTCAATCAAATTCGAGAGCAGATCATCGATGATCGAATCGAGAACTCGATCAATGAAGCTACAACAACGATTGCTGCAGCTGAATTTCGATTCTCGATCATTCAGGGAACTGACACCGCAATCTTGGAACAGACTTTCAATGATGTGCTCCAACTTGGTAATACCCCAGGAGCGCTTCTCTTCGGTCGAGAAATTGCACTGGTGAAGAGCCCAGGAAATGAAATCGCCACCTTGGATTTCACTCGCACCTCTAACTTTCTCAAACTCACCTCAATACCTTCAGAGCTGCGAGCAGATCTTGTCGACTCCACCGAGGTGAAGTGGCGACTTACCGAGATTACCTATCTGAGTGGTCGCTCATTTCCAGGAGTGGCGATTGGCAGAAAAATTCTGGTTCAAGGCGCTGGACCGTATGAGATGTATGTCTTCTTCTCATTCAAGGGTCAGCAAGACTCAATCGATTGATTGTCAGACGAGTAGTAGAACCGATTCGAAGAATCGCTATCACAGCAGAGTCTTTTACAAGTGGGGATTTCTCTAAACGCGTTGATGTTGAAGGAGACGATGAGATAGCCGCACTAGGAAGATCCTTTAACGAAATGGCTTTCTCTATCCAACAACAGATTTCACGTCTTGAAAATCTCTCGCGAATGCAGCAGAGGTTCGTATCAGATGTCTCGCATGAGTTACGTAATCCTTTGACCACGGTTCGCATGGCCTCTGAAGTGATTCTTGCGGCTAAAGAGAATTTTGATCCAACTGTTGCACGAAGCGCTGAGATTTTGATGACTCAGATAACTCGATTTGATCAACTTCTCACCGATTTGCTGGAGGTGAGTCGGTTCGATGCTGCAGTAGCCACTCTTGCATCAGAACCAATCGACCTCGCAGCACTGCTTCGCGAGACGAGTGATGAGTTCGACCTTCGCAATACTCGTGTTGAAATTCGTATCGTCCCGGCAAGTGCATCTACTGTCATTGCAGGTGATGCCCGGCGAGTGAAGCGAATCATGCGAAACCTCTTCAGTAACGCTCTCGATCATGGTGAGGGCAAGGAGATTTTGGTGACGATCGAGCGAAAGGAGAGCAGCGTCGATATCGGGTTTCGCGATTTCGGCATCGGCCTTGAGCCTGAGCAATTCGAACGAGTCTTTGAGCGATTTTGGCGTGCAGATGCATCGCGCTCACGAGAACGTGGTGGGACAGGACTTGGTCTTGCAATCGCTCGCGAGGATGCGAAACTTCACGGCGGATCAATCCGAGTCTTTGGAGAAAAAGGTAGAGGCGCGCTCTTCGTTGTAACGCTTCCAATTGCCTCTGGTCAGCCGATCTCTGATTCCCCAACTGATCTTCATGCACAGTTCGACTCCTTGGGGTAAATATCTAAGAAGATAGCGACTTCACTGGATGAGTGGGTATCGATTCAGTAGGTGAGTTTCTTGGCTCTGCGATGCGCGGAATTCGCTCTCTTGTATTTCCGCCATCTTGTCCGCTCTGTGGACTTGAAGAGAGTGAAGGATGCCCCGAGTGCATAGCGTCGTGGCGAATCGCGCCAGCTATCAGGTTGATTGATTCAATCCCGATCTTCTCACCGGTCATTTATGACGCTCGCGCAAGATCGGTGGTACTTGCTGCAAAGGAACGCGGCGAACGCCTCTCACGCACCTTCATTGTCGAAGCGATTTCATCGGTGGTGGAACGGATTGATCCAGGCGCGGCACTTATACTGATACCGATCCCCACTTCCAAGCGGGCTCTTCGAAAACGCGGTGATGACTTCTTGGCGAGAGTTGTCGATGAGGTAGTCTCGAGAGATTCGAAGCGATTACGACGACTCTCATTACTTGATTTCAAATATCAAATCCATGATCAAAGTGGTCTTTCAATTCAAAGTAGAGAACGCAATCTCAATGGCTCTTTGGAGATAACAGAGCAAAAAGGAGAGAATCTCGCTGATCTTCCATCTCTTGAGATGTAGCGTGAGGAGCAACCTTGAGGGTTGATTCTGAGGATGATAAGGGTCACCTTCGAGTGAATCTGAGTAATTGATGAGGCAGCTTCGGCTCTAAGATATGAGCGTGGTCGCCGTCCTCGACAAGATATTGCGTGCAGGTGAAGGTCGCATCCTCAAGCGATTGACCAAGATTGCTGAGTCGGTTAACGAGTTCGAAACAGAGATCTCCAAGTTAAGCGATGGCGAACTTCGAGGCAAGACTGATGAATTCAAGAAGCGCTATCACGATGGCGAAGAACTTGATGATTTGCTCCCAGAGGCTTTCGCGGTGGTGCGTGAAGCAGCAAAGCGAACATTGGGGCAGCGCCATTATGACGTTCAGCTGATGGGTGGTGCCGCTCTTCATCTAGGAAATATCGCTGAGATGAAGACCGGTGAAGGAAAGACTCTCGTCTCGACTCTTCCTGCCTATCTCAATGCACTCTCTGGCGAGGGAGTTCATGTCGTCACGACCAATGATTATCTTGCTGAACGAGATAGTGAATGGATGGGACGTATCCATCGCTTCTTAGGGCTTCGAGTGGGAGTGATCCTTGCTTCGATGACGCCAGATGAACGGCGAGAGGCTTACCGTTGTGACATCACCTACGGGACCAATAATGAATTTGGATTCGATTATCTACGTGACAACATGGCGTGGAATCTTGAAGGATGCGTACAACGTCAACATAACTTCGCTATCGTCGATGAGGTTGACTCGATCTTGATTGATGAAGCCAGGACACCTCTGATCATTAGCGGTCCGGCTGATAAAGCAACGAAGTGGTACGTCGAGTTTGCCAATATTGCTGCCCGACTTGAGCGAGATCATCACTACGAAGTCGATGAGAAGAAGCGCACAGTAGGAATCGTCGATGCTGGAGTCGCCCGGGTCGAGGAATTACTGAAGATCGATAATCTTTATGAGTCAGTGAATACACCTCTTATCGGCTATCTCAATAATGCGATCAAAGCGAAAGAGCTCTTTAAGCGAGATCGTGATTATGTGGTCCAATCGGGTGAGCTCTTGATTGTTGATGAACATACTGGCCGAATCCTTGATGGTCGCCGCTACAACGAAGGACTTCATCAGGCCCTTGAGGCTAAAGAACGAGTACCGATCAAAGATGAGAACCAGACGCTCGCCACGATCACATTGCAGAACTATTTCCGGCTCTATGAGAAGTTAAGTGGAATGACCGGTACCGCTATGACTGAGGCCGCGGAATTCTTGCAAATCTACAAGTTAGGCGTTGTACCTATCCCGACGAATAAATCGATGCGACGACTTGATCAGAGCGATTTGATCTATAAGAACGAGAAGGCCAAGTTTCAGGCAGTTGCTGACGACATCACAGAGCGCCATAGAAAAGGTCAGCCAGTTCTCGTTGGAACGGTCAGTGTGGAGAAGTCCGAGATTTTGTCCGAGACTCTCAAGCGACGAGGAATCAAGCATGAAGTTCTCAATGCAAAGCAACATGCTCGTGAAGCAGCGATCATCGCTCGCGCAGGAAAACTTGGAGCAGTGACCGTTGCTACAAATATGGCTGGCCGTGGAACGGACATCATGCTCGGTGGCAATCCTGAGTTCATGGCAGATTTCGAACTTCAACAGCGGGGCATATCTCCTGTCGATAGCCCTGAAGATTACGAAAAGACGTGGCCGATTGAATTGGCAAAGCAGAAGGAGTTAGTCGCACGCGAGCATGATCAGGTAGTTGAACTCGGCGGGCTTTATGTTCTCGGCACTGAACGCCACGAATCTCGTCGAATCGATAATCAGCTTCGTGGTCGATCGGGTCGTCAAGGAGATCCAGGAGAGTCTCGCTTCTATCTCTCCCTTGAAGATGACTTGATGCGCAGGTTCAACTCTGTCTTGGTAGAGCGATTCCTTGGCGCTGCTGGGATTCCAGATGACATGCCAATCGAATCGAAAATGGTCTCCAATGCAATTAAGTCAGCGCAGACTCAAGTCGAAGCGCAGAACTTTGAGATGCGAAAAAATGTTTTGAAGTATGACGATGTGATGAATCGTCAACGTGAGGTGATCTACGGTGAACGTCGTGAGATCTTGGAAGGCCTCGAGCTGGCAGATCAGATTCAAGGATTCATTGACGACACGGTCTCTGCCTATATTCAGGCAGCCACGTCAGAGGGCTTCCCAGAGCAATGGGATCTCGATCAACTCTGGACTGCATTTAAGGCGCTCTACCCAGTCAGTTTCACGAAAGAACAAGTGATTGCTGAAGTAGGCGAGCTTGGTGGACTAGACCCAGACTTCTTATTGCAACGATTCCTCGAAGATATCCATAAAGCGTATGAAAATCGCGAGGCAGAGTTAACCACTTCTGTGATGCGCGAGCTGGAGCGAAAGGTCTTGCTCTCCGTTCTCGATCGAAAGTGGCGTGAACATCTTTACGAGATGGATTATCTCCAAGAGGGAATCGGTCTTCGAGCGATGGCTCAGCGCGATCCGCTTGTCGAATATCAGAAGGAAGGCTTTGACCTCTTTGTCGCGATGATGGATGCAGTCAAAGAAGAGACTGTCGGGTTCCTCTTCAATGTCGAAGTCAAGAGCGAGGCAGGAGCAACACCTGTTGTCGAAGCAAAAGGAACTGATGTGAAGGCAACGCAGTACTCCTACTCAAGTAGTGAAGGTTCTGCTTCGAGCAGTGGCGTGACAGTCAACGGTGTCAAAGTAGATGGCGTAACTAGAAACTCACCATGTCCCTGCGGTTCAGGCAAGAAATTCAAACGCTGCCATGGAGACCCGCGAAACCAGTAGGTACTTATCGAGTCGAAGCGAGTGGCTCGATCACGGTGCAGAGCCAGCGTTTATCAACTCCCTCAAATCGAAGCACGAGTGCAACGATTCGCTCGCCAGTATCGACAGTAACAATCACTTCAGCAAGTGACTCTAAGGGCTGGCGGATATGTACTTTTCGAATTCTTGCGCTACTTTCAAAACTCTTCGTCATCGTAAGAAGTCGATTGAAAGTTGTCCGATGACACCACCGTGCCAGCTGTTGTGGTGATCGTCGCATCGACATGATCTCGATCATTCGAAGCACAAAGTTTTTCACCCATTGCCGTAGTTCAGGCAGTTCTGACTGTGGCGTTGGAAGAGGAGCAAATTCACTGTCGTAGACCTCACCGAAGTTTGAAGGGATTAGAAAGAGTCGACGCTTTATCCCGGGCTCATTTCTTCGTTCCCGTGGTGGATAAAGAGGCAGCATCGGCTCTTGCCAGTTAGTTGAACTCATCGGGTGAGATTGGGCTAGAAGAAGCTGGGATAAATCAACGAGAAGGTTGAATTCCCGTCATCCAAAAGGGTGACTGTGCATAAACCGTGAGTGCTTTGAGTAGGTCGAACAAATAATGCGCCATGAATCTGAGTAAACGAGGCATCGTCGGAATTGTTTTGATAGTGGTAGCGATCATGGCAGCGGGGTTGATTGCACGAAGTACGGACAAGACCTCGCTCTATTGGGTGGCAACAGGGGAGATAGCAGCCGGGGATCGAATCCGGCAAGAGCAGGTGGCTCTAGCGCGACTATTTCTCCCCGGCCATAGCGTCTATTACATGAGCGCGGATGAAGTTGTTGCCGGGATGATTGCAACTGAGGCGATCTCTCAGGGTGAAGCTTTGAATCGTGGCGACCTCTCGGAAAATTCTGACTACCGACTCTGGCGTCTGATTTCACTCGATATAGCAAGCGCAGATCTGCCCTATAGCGCCGTCAAAGGTTCGCTCATCGATATTTATCGCCTCTCGGAGGATGGTCCGCTTGGCGCAGAGTTAGTTCTCGAATCAGTGGTGGTAGATGCGGTGAGTGAGCGAAACGGTATCAGCGATGGAATTCAAGTCATCGTCCGTATTCCATTACTACAAGTGCGCCCGCTCCTTGATGCTTATGCAACTTCTCGCATCACGATCTCATCCCACCTCAACTAAATTTTCCTGTATCAATGACGCTCTCCGTCTCGACTCTATTCAGTGACTTTGCCGTTGAAGAGTTGGCTGTTTCTCATCTCACTCAGATGGGATATCGCCTCGCTCACCGTGTCGTAGGGCTAGAGCGTTGGCAGGGAAGTGAATCCTTTGATGCAGATCTGATTGTTACCGATTTCGCATCCATTTCTGGAGATCGCGTCATCGTGATTCCACCTGAAGCTATTCGATGGAATAGGGATGCTTTCACCGATCATCTTCACAAGATGTTCTATACGAACTGGTATCGCTTTGGCCATGTGAGCGAACACTTTCTTGCCCTCGGTTCGGCCTCAGTGAGATCTGATACTGAAGATATCGTCGAGGGATTAATCGGGATGCAACTACTCGATGGCGAGATGAGATCTATTGAGACCTTTCATGAAGGAGATCTCACCTTGGCGATGATGCCAACACGAAGGAGCAGTGAAGTCGAAAGAATTAGACGAATCCAGAGTGCGACGAAGGCGCTGTTTCTTTTCAAAGAGGGCCGAGCGGAGTTAGCCAGAGCAGAGAGTTTTGTGGAGTATCAACGTCGCATGCACCATGGTCTGAAAGTGGGATTTCTCGCTATTGCATCGAGTGATCTCCACTCGAAGCGATTTATTAAGGATGCAGAGGTAGCGCTTGGTCCATTCCCGGTATTTTCGATTCGAATGAACGCCCTTCGCGCGCTTCGGGCACATGCCATTAAGAATGGGAACAAGCAGGGGAACACGCAGGGGAATATGACGGGCAAATTAAAGGGCAGCGTGAAGGTCAATCTGAGGAGCTATCAATCTCCTTCAAACCTTCAGCTTCGCCGTCTTCGAATCAAGGAGTTGGCCGACTGGCTAGGCTCCACTCGTGGCGATCAGGAGTACTCACACACTTAAGCGAACATCGTTGAGCGATCTTCAACTCGCTCATCTGGGTGAACTTGTCACTGAGTGGCAACTTCTTGCTGACCTCTCCTTCGCCGATCTCACCTTATGGGCTCCATTAAGACGTGACGCATCGAGTTGGCCCGAAGGGCATATAGCTATCGCACATATCAGACCAACGACTGCATCGACCTGTTACACCAACGATCCAATCGGCTCTGAGATCAGATGGGGTAGCAATTCACGAATCGATGAGGCGCTCTCTTCTGGCGAGATTGTCAGAGACAATCAAGAGCAACGCCTCAATGAATTCACGATCAAAGAAGAGGCTATTCCCGTTAATCATGATGGTCAGGTGGTTGCTGTCATCTCTCGAGTTCGAAATATCGAGACGATGCGAACTCCTTCTCAGTTGGAATTGAATTATCGAGAGATTGCAAATCAAATCAATCGGATGATTTCCCAAGGAACTTTCCCTATCGCGGGAAATGTCTATCTCTCTGAATCTGCTCCCCGTGTCGGCGATGGCTTGGTTCGACTGGGCCTTGATGGATCTATCTCCTACGCAAGCCCTAATGCGCTCTCGGCTTTCAATCGCCTTGGTTGGAAATCAGAGCTGCGCGGAGAGAATCTTGGCGCTGTCATCGACTCACTCCCAAAGCCATCATTTACGAGCCATATTCGTGAGGCTAGTGAAGAGAGTTGGCCGGTTGGTATGAGCGGAAAACTACTTCGCAGAGCTGAGTTCGAAAACGATCAAGGAACGATCGATCTCTTCGCGATTCCATTATTGGAAGGTGCTCGGCGAGATGGCAGCGATCGAGTCGGAGCGATGGTCTTGGTCCGAGATGTCACGGAGCTACGTCGCAGGGAGCGAGCGCTCATTTCAAAGGATGCGACGATTCGAGAGATTCATCATCGAGTCAAGAACAATCTTCAAACTGTTTCGGCGCTTCTTCGCCTTCAATCACGTCGCATCTCAGATCCTGCCGCCACGCAAGCGCTTGATCAAGCTGTACGTAGGGTCGGCTCGATTGCTTTGGTGCATGAAACTCTTGCAAGTAATACTGCAGAACTTGTTGACTTTGATGGCGTCGTTGATCGCATCATCCACAGTGAGATTGATTTGAGTTTACGAGCCTCGAATTCACCAATCCGCTATCACCGTGATGGAACCTTTGGCGAGTTATCTGCCCAGGTTGCTACGCCACTTGCCCTCGTTCTGACCGAGCTGATCCATAATGCGATTGAACATGGGTTGGCGAACTCTGGCTCGACTCTCACAATTCGGTGCGCGAAAGATAATGGGGGTGAGGAAAGACGACCTGATTTAGCGGTAGCCGAGATTTCTCATCTCATTGTTGAAGTTATTGATGATGGCATTGGAATTTCTGGGGATTTCTCGATTCAGGCAAGTGCAAACCTTGGTCTGGAGATTGTGCGCACTCTTACTGAGAACGAACTTGAGGGAGAGTTAACATTTATTGCGGGCAATCCAGGAACTGTTGTGAGAATCGTTATCCCGGATTCGAGAGTTAATCGTTAACGCTATCGGCCATTCGGTTCAGTTCGGCCATACGAGCACGATTTCTCGCAGCACGTCGTTTGAGAGCGCGTCGTTCATCTTCGGATAGTCCGCCCCAGACTCCAGCCTCTTGACCACTTTCAAGGGCCCATTGAAGGCAAGGCTCTTTCACCTCGCATCGCACACAGACCTTCTTTGCTTCTTCGATCTGCGCTAAGGCTGGACCAGTGTTGCCAATTGGAAAGAAGAGTTCGGGGTCTTCATCCCGACAAGCGGCCCGGTGACGCCAATCCATTCTTACTTGCCTCGTCTCGCACGGTGATGAGTGCTCATCATGGAAAGACCACAGCCGGTCGGCTGTGGCTAGATTCAAATTCTCCCTGACCAATGAGTGAATAACAAGGGTGACAGGGCCTCAATCTTTGTGATGTATTACGCCAAGAGCCTCGAAATGTGACTTTTCTGAATATCTGCAAAGATTTCGGCATGTCGCTACAAGAAAATGAGCAGCAAGGCCAGGCCATAGATGGTCAGTCGATGAGTGAAGTCGCTTATTTTGCAACCGGTTGTTTCTGGGGAGCAGAGAGGCGCTTTTGGAATATCGATGGCGTGATTGAGACTTCTGTTGGATATATGGGTGGGCGAAGATCAAATCCAAGCTACGAACAAGTTTGCACGGGAACTACTGGCCATACCGAGACGGTGATGGTGCGCTTTGATCCAAAAAAAGTTTCATATCAAAGACTGCTCGAGGAATTCTGGACGATGCATGATCCAACATCCCTCAATCGCCAGGGCAATGACATTGGAACTCAATACCGAAGTGCGATCTTCACAACGAGTCAACAGCAACGAGATCTCGCACTTGCAACACGCGATATCTATCAAGAGGCAATCAAACCGATTGGCTATGGTGAGATTGTGACTGAGATCAGTGACGCTGAACTTCATCCATATTGGGCCGCTGAGGAGTATCACCAGAAATATCTTGCGAAGAATCCCAATGGTTATGACTGTCACTCATCCACCGGAGTCGCATTCCCGTCTCCTGCCGAAAGTGTTGGCAGATGATGAGTGAGAGCGCCAACCCTCTTCCCTCGATTGACCCGCAAGGCAATCCCTATCGCATCCAACTCGATGATGGACTTCTTGCACGGCAACTTGATCCACTTGCCTTTCAGGTGTTACGTCATGCAGGAACCGAGCGGGCTTTCACCGGCGAGTACACCGATGTAGAGACGGTCGGTATCTATCGATGTCGAGCATGCGATGCTGAACTCTTTCGAAGTGAGGAGAAGTTCCACTCGGGATGTGGTTGGCCCTCTTTTTATGCGCCGAAAAGTGGCGATGCGGTAGTCCTTCTCGAAGATCGCTCGCTCTTTCCAAGGGTCCGCACAGAGGTGCGATGTGGTTCTTGTGGTTCACACCTCGGTCATGTCTTTGAAGGTGAAGGCTATGACGTCCCGACAGATCAACGATGGTGCATTAACTCGGTAGCGCTGAAACTAGAACCAAAAGCGTAGAAGTTAATCTTTATTAGAACTTTGACTTTTT
>RGOY01000036.1 GCA_010028225.1 Actinomycetota bacterium | reverse complement strand
AATTTAGTTGTGAGGCGAATCGAATCGCTCGAAGCATCCGTAATGGATCATCCGAGAAGGAGATTTCTGGTGTTAACGGGGTGCGAATCAATTTCTTCGCCAGATCAACAACACCTTGATAAGGGTCGATGAACTCAGGTGATTGATTTGTCAGTTCCAGCGCCATGGCATTGATGGTGAAATCCCGGCGCGAGAGATCTATCTCAATCGATTGACCGAACTCAACCGCTGGCTTTCGAGAGTCTTTCTGGTAGCTCTCAGATCGATACGTTGTGATCTCGATAAGAAAGCCATCGCTGCGACCAGAGATAGTTCCAAAACGCGCTCCGGTATCCCAGAGGTGTTCTAACCTTTTACCCAGAATCTGCTTTGTTTCGTGAGGATGAGCATCAGTAGTGAAGTCAAGATCGTTTCCTAATCGGCCCAAAATCGCGTCTCGAACTGAACCGCCCACCAAGGCAAGACGCTTGCCTTGGGATTTAAACTCTTTCGCAAGCTCAAATGCGATCGGTGCACGCTTCATTAAGGTGCTTGTAGCAATTTCGACGCCTGCTTGAGTGATCGGATCCATCACGGCTAAGGCTACTGAAGGAAATCTTCCTGAACTTGAGATTTCAAAATGGCTTCCTCTTATCGAAATGCAAGTGAAGCCACTACCCTTCACTCATGACCCCGGCACCAAGTGCGGGTGGCGAAGAGAAGCGTAAGAAAAGCAGGCGAAGGCGCCCGCGTCGCAAGAAATCCGCCTCCGCAACAGTTCAAAACAATTCGCAACAGAGTTCTTCGCGCAGCCAGAACACGAAAAGAAAAGATGGTCGTCCCACTCGCTATGCCAAACGAGTTGATGAGGTTAGTGCTGGTGGATTGGTGGTTGATTCAACTGGTACTCGTGGTCTGCTCATCGCGAGACGTGACCAAAAGGATCAGACTCGTTTGATTTGGTCACTTCCAAAAGGACATATCGAAGAGGGCGAGACGCCTGAACTCGCAGCCCTTCGCGAAGTGGCAGAGGAGACTGGGATAACCAGTGAGATTGCTCGCTCCTTAGGTGTCATCGATTTCTGGTTTATGGCAAGCGGCAAGAGGATCCACAAGACGGTACATCACTTTCTTTTCAAAGAAGTTGGTGGATCTCTTAAACCGCAGGTAACCGAGGTCGATGATGTCGCCTGGGTTCCACTTGAGGAGATTGTTGCCAAACTTGCTTATCCCGATGAAAAGAAATTGATCGCTCGATCAGGCGACCTCAAGCCGTGATCACTTTACCTAGGATCTTGCCAAGAATTTTGATCTGCCTTCTACTTACTTTTATCTCCCTCCCTTTTACGTCTCAGCAAAACGCTCACTCCGAGATAAAACCTTTGAGTGATGGCAAGACTCTGATAACAATCTCAGACCTACCCAATAGAGACTCCAACAACACCTTCGTTGATAGGTCTTTGGAAGCTCGGCTCGGCGATACCGGTTCTCTTGGCCAGCTACTCATTGAGGCAGAGAGAATTCCGGGATCAAAGAGAAGTTTTGCGATAGATCCAATGTTGATTGAAGAGGTCCTGGACCTTGCCGATGGCTTCTCAACTAGCGATGGAATCGAAATAACAGAGAGCCCGAGCGCTAGAGAGTGGCTCCAGCGCTTGACGCTTCTTGTAGGGAAAAGTGAAATCAAAGCCATCAACTATGGCTCTCCAGATGTCGCATGGCTATCAAAAGCAGCGCCAAGTGAACTTCGAGTCCACCATCGTCTCTCCGTTGAACTGCTCCAATCTCTACTTCCAGTCACGGTCTCAGAGAGCCCTCTCGAAGTTGCCGGCAACGCCGCATCAATCAATCCCTCTATTGCCGATCGTTATACCCAGATGCGCAGATCGATCCGATTAATTAATCAATATGCAGATAACCCAAGAACTACCAGTTATCGCCTGCGAATTGGATCGGTTCTTAACCCAAAGATTCCGCAGGAAAGACTTCTTGACCTGACTCGAGAACTCCAAAAAGCAATATCGTCATATCAGGACTCCATTCGAATAAGTAAAGGTCGCTTCACCCTTACATCAAGCAGTGAGAAAGTTCCTATTACGTTAATTAACGACTTCGAAAACTCCATGGAAATCCGATTGAAGATCAAATCGACTAATAGCAAGGTAGTTGTGGAGTCGACAGATCCCGTGACAATCGATGCGAATTCGAAACTCTCTGTTGAAGTTCCCGTCACCGTACTTGCTTCCGGTCAATCTGAACTTCTTATTACGATGCGAACTAAGGGAGGAATAGAGGTTGGTGACCAAGTACGGCTTCCATTGACCTTGACTGTTATTACTCCTTTAACGACATGGATTACAACTGGATCAGGTTTGGTATTGCTTATCGCCGCCGTTATTCAAAGCATGAGAAGAGTAAGGCGCTCTCGCAAGACAAATAAGGATTCTTCAGAGAGAGGCGAATCATGAGTGAGGCGGTGATTAGATCTTCGGCTTTGATGGCTGCTGGCACTTTAATCTCTCGCATCACAGGCTTTATCCGAAACATCTTGATAGTCGCCCTACTTGGCACATCGCTCCTTGGAGATACGTACAACGTCGGCAATACGATGCCAAACATCCTCTACAACCTAATCCTCGGTGGCGCACTAACCGCTGTTTTCTTACCTCAGATAGTTCGTGCTGCTAAGGATCCTGATGGGGGCTCACTCTTCATTTCCAAGCTTGTAACCCTGATGATGAGCATTCTGGTGGCAATAACAGTGATTGCGATGATTGCTGCGCCACTTTTCCTCTCCCTTTATGCACCGACTTTTGATGGTCGTGAGGAACGGATAACACTGCTCTTCATCTGGTTCTGTCTTCCACAAATCCTCTTCTACGGGCTCTACGCACTCCTTGGCCAAATCGCCAATGCCAAGGGGAGTTTTGGCCCCATGATGTGGAGTCCGATACTTAATAATCTAGCTGTCATCGCGATATTCGGTTATTTTCTCTTCTCAATCGATGAGATCACTCTCAACACGATAACTGATCGAGATGTTGCAATCATCGGTCTTGGCACAACCCTTGGCATAGTCATACAGGCCGTTGCGCTCATTCCAGTAGTCAAACGTTTGAAGGTTGGAATTAAAAGTAATTTCAAATTTCGTGATGCAGGTCTTGGCAAGTCAATATCTTTAGCTGGTTGGACGCTTATTTATGCATTGATCACACAAATTGGATTTGCAATCACCGTCAATCTTGGTACTAGAGTCACAAAAGAAGCAGCACTTCTTGCCACTGACTCGTCACTTATCTCTACAGGTCTTGGTTTTACCCCATACCAAAACGCTTATCTCATCTTTCTCCTACCCCACTCCATATTCGCTATCTCTATTGCAACCGCAATTCTCCCTAATCTCACACGTAAGGTGCAGGCGAGTGATCTTGAGGGTGTGCGCGCGGATCTAATTCACTCGTTAAGGCTCCTTGGGATAGTTCTCGTTCCTGCGATGATTTTCTTCGCGCTCTTTGGCAGGAACTTGGGTAGCGCAATCTTCTTTGGTATTCCAACAGAGGACGCACGATTTATTGGAAAACTACTCTCTGCATTCGCTCTTGCTGGAATCCCACTTGCTCTCAACATGATCTTTACTCGCTCGCTCAATGCCTTCGAAAACACCAAGTTCCAGGTTGTTGCAAACTTCGTGATCAATCTAGTGGCGATAGTTCTCTCGCTGCTTGCCTATCTAACACTTGAAATCCAGTGGAAGACCTTTGGGATGGCTCTTGCTTTCTCAATCAGCTACCTCATAGGAGTCTTTGTTACCTACCTTGGGTTACGTAGATATCTTCATCATCTGGCACATCGCCTATATCTACTTCTTTACCTGAAGTTGGCTCTGATTTCATCGCTTCTTTTTGCAGCTGCCATCCTTTTGCAACAAGTGGCATTGAGAATGGGCGTAGTCGAAATCAATCAAGGTTGGGGGAATACTCTCTACCTCACTTTGGTTCTTGCCTTTGTGACTCCGCTCTACCTCCTTATAGCGAAGAAGATGGGTGTCAAAGAGGTGGGCGAGGTCGTTACTGTCATTACGCGAGGTAAGGTCGCGCCTTGATGATTGAGGGGGAAGTGTGAGCACAGATATCGCTGATGTAGTGATTGTCGGTTCAGGTCCTGCTGGTTACACCGCCGCCATCTATACCGCGAGAGCTCAACTCTCACCCATTCTTTATGAAGGTTCGGTGACTGCGGGTGGCGCTTTGATGAACACCACTGAAGTCGAGAATTTCCCAGGATTTAAAGAAGGAATTATGGGTCCAGATTTGATGGACCAGATGCGAAACCAAGCCCTCCGCTTTGGCACCAAGATCATCACAGATGACATCGTCTCGATGGACTTGAAGGCTGAGATAAAGACTCTTACCGACGGCTCTGGAACGACAGTCAAAGCAAAAAGTGTGATTCTTGCTATGGGGTCTGCATACAAGGAAATTGGTTTGCCTAATGAGAAACGACTTTCAGGGCGCGGTGTTTCATGGTGCGCTACCTGTGATGGTTTCTTCTTTCGTGATCAATCAATCGCCGTAGTCGGTGGTGGTGACTCTGCGATGGAAGAGGCAAATTTCCTTACAAGATTTGCTTCAAAAGTTACGGTCATCCATCGGCGAGATTCGCTTCGTGCATCGAAGATCATGGCCGAGAGAGCGTTGGCTAATCCTAAGATCGAGTTTCTCTGGGACTCTGAAGTGATTGATGTGTTGGGCAGTGAGAAAGTCTCTGGATTGAAGATCCGAAATCTCAAGAGTAACGAGGAGAGTGTTAAGGACTTCACAGGTCTTTTTGTAGCTATTGGTCATCTACCAAGGAGTGAGTTGGTAACTGGACAAATCGAGCTCGACGACGAGGGATATGTGAAGGTTGAAGGTAGGTCGACTAAGACCAACCTCAAAGGTGTTTTTGCTTGTGGGGATTTAGTTGATCACACATATCGCCAAGCAATAACTGCTGCAGGATCTGGTTGTCAGGCCGCACTTGATGCTGAGCGATTCCTCCAACATAGTTAGTTTTCCTTGAGTGAATTCCTGTCGGTGAGTATCGGCTAAGAAGTTTGATAAGTATCATTAGCACATCGAAAATGAGAGGCGGATTGAGAAATGGCAACTGAAAAAGTAACTTCTGCGAATTTCAAGAGCGTTGTATTGGAAAGCAAAGTACCCGTGATTGTTGATTTTTGGGCAGAGTGGTGCGGTCCATGTCGAGCAGTCGCACCAGTATTGGAAGAGATCTCCAATGAGTACTCAAGTAAAATCAAAATCGTTAAGATCAACACTGATGAGGAACCACAATTGGCGATGCAATATGGCGTCAGTTCAATCCCTAATATGAGCGTCTTCCAAAGTGGTGAAGTTGTTAAGGCAATTATTGGTGCCAAGCCGAAGCCGGTCCTTCTCAAAGAGTTGGATGAATTCATCAAATAGTTCGAATATTTGATGAGGGTTTTTTAGTATCTCTTCGATGATCACTCCAACGATCACTACAAAAATAGAGAGTTGTGAGGGCAGATAACGTGCTAGTTCGTGGCGACTCAGGTGATCGAGTCTTACAACTTACGACTTCGCTTCAATCTCTTGGTTTCTTGGCGAAGGCTGGCTCTCTCTTCGATGAGAACGTTGTTGAGGCAGTTCGCGCTCTACAACAAAGCCGCGGGTTGAAGGTGACGGGCGAGTGTGACCAGAAGACCTTGCAAGCTCTTGAAGAAGCAAGGTGGCGTCTTGGTGATCGTTTGATCGAACTAACCTCACCAATGATGCGCGGCGATGATGTGGCAACTCTTCAACGAAGATTGCTCGGAATGGGTTTTGATGTAGGCCGCGCAGATGGAATCTTTGGACCTAAGAGCGCCCTGGCCCTCAAAGAATTCCAGCGTTCGGTTGGTTTAGAAGGTGACGGGCGTTGTGGTGAGACCACAGTGGTAGCGCTGATCCGGTTAACCCGAACAGTCGCGGGCGGACCCGCTACTGCACTTCGCGAAGATGCTCTTCGCAATCGCAAAGGACCCTCACTCCTTGAAAAGGTCATCGTTGTGGACCCGAGTTGGGGTGGGGCTAATCCGGGCCACAGTTTTGGCGCAATAACCGAGTCTGAGTTCACTTTTGACCTCGCCACTCGGTTAAGCAAACGCCTCGCCGAACTAGGCGTAGAAGTCCATATCACCCGTACTGCCGATCGATCCCCGAGTGAATCGGATCGAATCGATTTCGCCAACCAGGTTAGTGCCGATCTTGTTATATCCCTTCATTGCGATAACTACCCAAATGAGCGAGCCGAGGGAGTTGCCTCCTACTACTTCGGCAATGAGCGTGAGGGGATTAAGTCAGTGATCGGCGAACGTTTTGCCACACTTGCCCAACGTGAGATTGCTGCCAGAACACAGATGTTGAATTGTCGAACCCATGCAAAGAGCTGGGACTTGCTACGACTAACTAAATCACCGACAGTTCGAATAGATATCGGTTACCTTTCTAATCCATCAGACCGCGAGCGCATCTCTGACCCCTCGTTTAGAGAGATTGTCGCTGAGGCATTAGTTGTCGCGATTCAACGCCTTTATCTTGATGCCGAGAGTGATGCTAAAACAGGAACTCTTCGAATCGAAGATCTGCGTCGTGCTGGCATTCGTCAATAGCGCCAACTTAGAGATAGATCCTTAACCTTCAATCAACCGTACGATTCGCTGTAGGTCCTGGCCATCGCCATAATCAATAACAATCTTCTTCCGCTCGATCTTCACCCGAGTATTGAGTTGATTCTCTAATCTCTCTTCCAATTCCTTGAACTCAACTCGAGCAAAAGGATCAGTCTTCTTCGCACTCTTAGCGCTACGTTCTTTGCCACTTGTGATGGCAACAATCTCCTCAGTGGCTCGAACCGATAGATTCTCACTGATGATTCTTCTGGCGAGGGCTTCCATTTCCGTTGGATTAGAAAGACCTAGGAGTGCTCTGGCGTGGCCGGGCGAGATTGAGCCCTCTATGACTTTTCGTTGAATAGAGGGAGGAAGGTGCATCAAACGGATTGTGTTACTGATTGCCGCTCGAGATTTACCCACTTTTGCCGCTAGCTCATCATGTGTAACGCCAAGATCTTGAAGGAGCTGGGTGTAGGCAGATGCCTCTTCAAGAGCGTTAAGTTCACTGCGGTGAATGTTCTCGATGAGCGCTTCACGGAGCATCTCTTTATCGCTGGTTTCACGAACAATTACCGGAATTTCGCGAAGTCCTGCCGCCTGGCTTGCACGAAATCTTCGCTCACCCATGATTAGTTCGTAATTGCCGTTACTAACTTCACGCACTACTGGAGGTTGCAGTAACCCAACCTCTCGAATTGAATCACTCAACTCTTTGAGGGCGGCAGAATCAAAAATAGTTCGGGGTTGTTTTGGGTTAGGGCGGATTGATGAGATTGGTACAACTCGCGCGATGTTTTCGTTATCGCTGACATCTGTTTTTGTTGAAAGAATTGGTGTTGGAGACTTAATGGGAATTAATGCATCTAGATTTCTACCAAGTCCACCACGTTTACTCATTATGCGCCTTTCGCTGTTAAAGATTCGCCGGATATTCCTGCGCCACGATTTGCTATCTCGCGAGCAATCGCCATGTAAGCAGTAGCTCCAGTTGATAGCGGGTCATAGGTCATCACTGTCTGTCCATAAGAAGGAGCTTCAGAAACGCGCACTGCGCGAGGAATTGGGATATCGATTAATTCTTTTGGATAATGTTGACGGACACTCGTTGCAACATCGTTTGCCAATCTTGTTCTTCCGTCAAACATAGTCAAGACAATCGTGGTTAATTCAATCTTGGGATTGAGGTGTTCTCGTACCAAAGTTAATGTATGTAAAAGAAGTGCAAGACCTTCGAGTGAGTAGTACTCGCACTGGATTGGTATGAGAAGTTCTTCTGCTGCAACGAGTGCATTGATGGTAAGAAGTCCAAGGCTTGGTGGACAATCGATGATGACATAATCGATTCGCTCGCCATTTCGCTCTCGTTCATCGAGTAGATCGCTGATTGCTTTCTTCAAGCGCATCTCTCGAGCCACCATCGAAACAAGTTCTACTTCTGAATTCGCTAGTGATTGTGTCGCTGGTGCACATTCAAGAAATGGGTAGCCATTGACCCGGATGACGATTTCGCGAAGTGGTTGATCGTGGTTGATAACTTCGTACATTCCTGGAAGTTCATCGCGGGGGATTCCGAATGCAGTACTGGCATTTCCTTGGGGGTCGAGATCAATAATGAGGGTGCGAAGGCCGCCCATTGAGAGCGCGGCCGCAACATTGACCGCTGTGGTCGTCTTTCCCACTCCACCTTTTTGATTGGCAACAGTAAAAATTCGTGTTTTTGAAGGAGTGGGCATGGGTTCTCGAAGTCGTTTGACGCCAACGACTTTCGTTGATGTTTCACGTGAATCCCGAAGCTCAGTCATGGCGGTAGTTAACCCTAGATAAATGACATCGGTGGCATTCGATAGGGGCTAAGAAGATGAGTTGAAAAGTTATGACCTCAGGAAATGCGACGAATTATGACAATTCGACTCACGTTCTCTTGCCAACTGATCTCTTTGAGTTCAATATCCATGGATTTACGCCGCTTATCGTGGGGGAGTTCTTCGATTTCAAGCGCGGCGCGCTCGCCTTTCATGGCTAAAAGCGACCCACCCTTCTCGATGAGGTGCCATGTTGCATCTACAAGACGCGGAAGTGGTGCGACAGCCCTTGCAGTGACGTGATGAAAGACCTCTTTTGCTCGCTCCGCTTTCGAATGAATCACCCTGAGGGGGAGTTGAAGAGCCCGAAGCACTTCTTCCAGAAAATCGACTCGGCGCTTAAGGGGTTCCATGAGGGTAACTTCAAGATCTGGGCGTGCTAAAGCAATAACGATTCCCGGCAAACCTGCCCCACTTCCAACATCAAGAACGGTGGAATTGGGGTCAAAAAGCTTGGTTAAAGGAAGACAGTTCTCGATATGGCGGTCCCAAATTCGATGCGCCTCGCTGGGACCGACCAAGCCACGCTTGATTCCCTCACTCTCGAGAAGATCGGCGTACTGGAGGATCTTTTCGCCCTGCTGCCCAAAGAGTTCTTGCGCTCTGGTTTCACGTGAAACGGTCAAGCAGGATGAACCACGACGCAACGGTCGGGATCTTCTCCTTCGGATTCACTAGTAAGGCCGAGTTTTTGAATGGTGTCATGGACGATCTTGCGCTCAAAAGCATTCATGGGGTCTAATTTCACTGCTTTACCGCTCTTCTTAACTTCAGCAGCGGTCTCCTCAGCAAGTTCGGCAAGGCTCTTGCGTTTCTGGGCGCGAAATCCATCAATATCAAGCATCAAGCGGCTTCGCTCACCTGTTGAAGTTTGAACAGCAAGGCGAGTTAGCTCTTGAAGAGCATCGAGCACCTCTCCTGATTGGCCGACAAGATGGGAGAGATCCCCGCCTTCGATAGCGAGCGAGGCTCGGTCATTCTCAACCGAGATCTCGATATCTCCATCTAGATCTGCGATATCAAGAAGTGCCTCCAAGTAGTCCGCTGCTATATCGCCCTCTTCTTCTAACTGGGCAGCCAGAGACTTTGTTGATTCCACTACCTCTTCACTTGACATAATAATTTGTCCTTTTTGTCGGATTTATTGGTTACTTCTTCTTTTTCTTCTTTTTTGGTTGTTGGCGTTGTCCGATCTGTTTTTGCTCCTCTGTCGCAGCCTTACGTTTTGGATCGTTCATCGCCTCCATCTCCTGCACAGTCATCCCTAGTTTCGCCGCCTTTTTTTGTTGCAGAGCCTCAAAGGCAGGTGAGCCAGGTGTTGGGTTTCGTTTAATGACATAGAACTGCTGTCCCCAAGTCCAAAGATTTGTCGTCGACCAATAAATCAATACGCCGACCGGGAAATACACGCCAGAGACTGCGAAGATGAAGGGGAAGAGATACAACATGATCTTCTGTTGTTGCAACATCATATTGTTCTTCGAATCCATCTTCGGCATGCCTTTTGTCATCAACTGTCGTTGGGTGGTGAATGTCGTTGCAGACATAAAAACAATCAGACATGCGGTCACAATTTTGACTACGAGTGAACTATCGTTGCCGAGAAAACTTGATGAGATTGGCGCGCCAAAGAACTCTGCATTAGCCGCAGACTTTAGAAGAGCTGTCTCACCTTCAAGTACACCACGCCCTTGCGGAGGCTCTGCACCTAAGCCGTTAAGAACCTGGAAAAGTGCAAAGAAGATTGGCGCTTGAGCCAGAATGGGAAAACAT
>RGOY01000035.1 GCA_010028225.1 Actinomycetota bacterium | reverse complement strand
CTCCACGTCGCTGCACCTCACCAAGGATCTGCCAGATCTCATTACAAAGTTCCTCGGTCAAACCTTCAATATATGGACTTCCTCCCAAAGGGTCGGCCACTTGCAAAATGTCAGTCTCGAATGCAACCACTTGTTGGGTTCGAAGCGCGAGAGTTGCAGCCTCCTGCGTTGGCACACCCAGGGCTTCATCAAAAGCCGAGACATGCATAGTTTGAATCCCACCAAGCGCGGCAGCCATCATCTCCATTGCGGTACGAGTGACATTGTTCATTGGTTGTTGGAAAGTTAAAGAAGATCCTGCAGTGAAAGCAAATATTCGAAGTTGCTCTGAACGAGGATCCTTAGCCTGATATTTCTTCCTGATCAATTCAGCCCATACGCGCCTGGCTGCGCGAAACTTCGCAACTTCTTTCAGTATTTCAATATTGGAAGAGAGGAAGGTGAAAAGAGTAGGGGCTACTTGATCGACCGATACTCCTCGCGCAATTGCAGCATCTAGATATTCCTGAGCGTTTGCGAAGGTGAAGGCAACTTCTTGGGCAGCAGAGGAGCCAGATTCACGGATGTGATACCCGCTCATTGCAAGTGGAACCCAACGTGGGACATTAGTCGAGAGATATTCGATCACATCAACCGAAAGTTTCAATCCAGCTTCGGCAGGAAAAATCTGAGTTCCACGCGCGATGTATTCTTTTAAGACATCATTTTGAATGAACATTCCAAAAGCATTGGGGTCAGCGCCTCGGATCTCGGCAAGTGCTATGAACATCGCTGCCCAGATATAGCCGATTGAGTTTGCCGTAGTGCGGACCTGACTTATCTTCTCGAGAGGGATCTGGTCCATCAGGATTTCAATATCTCGAAGGGAATCGATTGCTACCCCTACTCGCCCGACCTCACCGAGCGATCTGGGGTGGTCTGAGTCAAGGCCAAGTTGTGTCGGAAGATCCAAAGCGACACTAAAACCGGTCAAACCTTGATCAAGTAAGGTGCGAAATCTCTGATTGGTCTCTCTAGGTGTGCCAAATCCACCATATTGACCCATCGTCCATACCGATGGTTCAGCTTTGATTCCTCTCGTATAGGGAAACTCTCCTGGTTGTTCCATCAACTCTTAGCACCTTGTGATTTTTCAAGATCTGCCTTCAGCGTCTTCTTCGAGATCTTTCCAGTCGAGTTCAGTGGGAACTCTTTGACAACAATGACATCTTTCGGCTTCTTGTAGGAGGCCATCTTCGATTTGCAATGTTCAAGCACTTTTGCGATGACAGCGCTCTCATCTAAAGAAGTATGTGGTTTGAGTGAGACGAAAGCAGTGACGCGCTGTCCCCACTCTTTATCCGATGCACCAAGCACTGCCACTTCATTGATCTCTGCTACCTCTGCAATCACATCTTCGATTTCTCGAGGATAGATGTTGTAGCCACCGCTGATAATCATGTCGCCCTTGCGGTCGACGAGATAAAGACGATTGTCGCCATCTAATCTTCCGAGATCTCCCGTGTGAAGCCAACCATCGCGAACAGCCTTGGTCACATTGGGATCGCTTCCCGCAGCACCAAAATAGCCACGCATTACATGATCTCCACGCGTGATGACTTCGCCAATTTCACCGCTTGCTACATCTTTTCCTTCTTCATCAACAATTCGAATCTCCACTGTGGTGCATGGATTTCCAGCGCTGGTAAGAACTTCTGGTGCTGAGGCGAGGCCAAGTTGATGATCGGCTTCGCTCAAGACGGTGACTGGAGGTATTGCCTCTACGAGGCCGTAGTACTGAACCATGTGAGTGGTAATTCGCTCGAAACATTCGCGAATCTGATCGGCGGGCATCGGTGCGCCGGCATAGCCAAGCATCTGCAAGTTCTTAAATCGCTCTGGATTGATCCCATCAAGCGTCAAGAGCCTTGCGACCATGGTCGGCACCAGGGCTGTCGCATTTGCGCCGCGCTTCTCAATCTCTTCTAAAAGGAGTTCTGGTTCGTACTTGGCGTGAACCACCTGTTTTGCTCCAAAAGTAAAGAAGGGAAGTACAAATAAACCGCTGGTGTGAGTCACTGGACCTGCATGAACCCAGATGTCACTCTCGTTAGGTATTCGGCCGAAGATGTCAGTGACGATATTGCCAAGGCTCGCGAGTCGATTTCTATGAGTTCGTATCGCTCCCTTTGGATTTCCAGTTGTTCCACTCGAATAGTTGAGGGATACCAGAGTGTCCGGAGCAACCGTTATGCCGAGTGGCTCACTCGATTGCGCAGAGAGAAATTTCTCATAAGGAGTCGCATCATCTACATCACCATTGATAACGATGATGTGATCGACAAGTTCGCGAACAGGCGCAGCATCGTCCCAAAACTTCGCGTCAAGAATCAGTACCTTAGCGCCACAATCTTTTGTGATTCTCACCCAGTCATTGGGATGTAGTCGATAGTTAAGTGCGACTCGGCAGAGTCCTGCGGTAGAGATTCCAAGGTCGGTCTCGATATAAGTATTCTGATTCGACTGAAGATCAAGCACACGATCTTCAGTCTCAAGACCGAGGGCACGGAGTGCTCGCGCAAGTTGAAATATCCGAGATCCCAGTTGGCCATATGTCATCGATCCTTCTGGGCCTACGAGTGCGATCCGATTGCGATATCGAACCATTGAACGGGCAACTATCGTTCCGACATCCATCTCAATCACTCTCCCATACTCGACAAGACCAGATTCGTAGGCGGCTACATTCCACTTCTTGCGTATGCGCTATCAAGCACCCATGCACCGTCAGCCGTAATCGCCACAGGGTTGATGTCTAACTCAAAACTGCTCTCCCAGTCCATAGTTACATCTGTGATACGAAGGACAGTCTCAACGAAGGCCTCTCGATCAACTGGTTTCGCACCGCGAACACCGGCAAGGAGTTGCCCCAGTCGAGTCTCATCGATCATCTCCTCCACATCGGATCGGGTTACCGGAAGAATTCGAAGTGACGAGTCCTTGATTACTTCGGTGAGAATACCGCCGACTCCGATGGTGAGTACTTTGCCTAGAGGAGAGGTAGTAATCCCAACTAGCGCCTCGATGCCCTTCGGCACAAATCTCTCAACCAAGATCTTTGCATCCTCACCTAGTTTCATCAATTGCCTCGCAGAACTTTCTGCGCGCTCCTCGCCGATGTCAAGAAGCACGCCTCCAGCATCGCTCTTATGCAAAAGGCCAGGAAGGATAATTTTCATAACAGCGCGACCACCAACTTTACGTACTGCATCCAAAGCACTTTCAACAGAACCAATAACCACACTCTCAGGAACAGGAATCGAGGATTTACGCCATATTTCCTTCAACTCATATTCCGATACATCAGATGAAGGCTCCGCATGAGTCGATGAGAGTCGCTTTCTCGTCACCACATCTTTAGAGAGTGTTGAAACTTGATTCAAGATTGCTAGTGCTCTCACGGCGCGCTCTGGCGTGGGATAGATCGGGATATTCGCCTGATTGAAGAGCTCAGTCGCAGTCGGTGCAAGAGATGGAGATCCCGTCCGCGCCACAGTAATTGGAATCTCTCGCTTCGAGTTAATACTTACTGCACCTAGCGCTGTTGCAATCATCTCGACATCTTCTCCAACCAAGACGCAGAAAGCGGCAACAATCGCATCGACTCCCGGATCGTCGCTGAGAACATCGATTGCACGTTGAAACAATTTCTGGTCGGCCATCACTGCAGCAGTGAGGTCAACAGGATTTGCTGAAGATCCGTAAGACGGAATGATCTGATCCAACTCTTCACGTGTTTTCGGCGAAAGCTCGGCAAGAGAAAGCCCATACTTCTCAATTGCATCTGCGGCAAGAATGCCACTTCCACCCGATGTTGTGATGACAGCAATCCGATTGCCAGTAAGTCTCTTTTTCGTTGCGAAGATCGCCCCGGCATCCAATAGCTCTTCGACATCATCTACTCGCACTGCCCCAGCACGTTTGATAGCAGCGCTCATCACGCGATCGCCTGTTGCGAGGGCTCCGGTATGCGATGCCGCAGCGAGCGCACCTGCCTCTGATCTTCCTGATTTAAGGACTGCAGTTGGCTTGCTACGAGCAGTCTTGGTCAAAGCTGCGAGATCAGTCACCGACTCGGCATAGATCAATATTCCATCAATTGATTCGTCATCTGCCAGCGTCGTCGAAACCTCCATCGCGCTGACATCTGCTTCATTTCCTGTTGTAACTACTACTCCTATAGGAAGTGAGCGATCTGCTCCTAATGAATATGTCCCATACCCAAGCGCACCAGATTGGCTGATCAGTGCAAGGCCACTTCGCGCAAGTTCTGTCGATGGAGAGTTAAAGACAGGTGAGAAAGTGGCGAGCAACTTTGCATCACTGCCTACTGATCCGATGCAATTCGGACCGACGATGCGCATTCCTAATTCTTTAGCGATTGATGTGATCTCATCTTGTAGCACTTGGCCTACTTCGCCACTTTCTGCAAAACCTGAACCCATCACAGTTGCGATTGCAACGCCAGCTTCTGCGCACTCCCTCACCGCATCTTTAGCAGCGGTAACGGGAACCATGATCAAGGCAAGATCCACTTGCTCTGGGACATCCTTGATTGACTTATAAGCAGAAATTCCCGCTATCTCACCACCCTTTGGATTGATCGGATAAATCTTTCCCTGGAACCCGAAACGTTTGAGATAAGAGATAGGTAATCGAGACATCGCACCTTCTCGATCGGATGCCCCAACGATTGCTATTGATCTAGCGCGCCAGAGCCACGAGATTGCCTGCGACATCAGATCGCAGCAAACCCTTCAATCTCGACAAGGGCATCTTCGTCCCAGAGCCTTGTGACACCCACAAGAGTCATTGCTGGATAGTCGCGCCCAACTAATCTCTTCCAGATACCGCCCAATTCCTTTGCGTGAGCGCGATAATCGCCGGGATCCACCGAAAAGATTGTCAGTTTCGTGAGTTGAGCAGGTGTACCACCAGATTCCTTGAGTGCGGTCAAAAGATTTGAAAGAGCTTTTTCGAATTGCTCGACGATTCCCTTACCGACAATCACACCACTCTTATCGAGTGCGGTCTGCCCTGCGAGAAAGACGATCTTCTTACCTTCAACAGTGACAGCATGCGAGAAGCCGATGGGGTCGGCAAGGCTTGCCGGGTTGATTCGCTCGAAGGTCATACTCACTCTCCCGCTCTTCCATCAAGAAATTTTGCTTCACCAGTGATCTCATTTCCTAGGTAAGAGAGTACGGCGCTGGCCACCTCTTCGGGTGTCAGTACACGTCCCGCTGGTTGCTTTGCAGCAAGAGCCGCTCGAGTCTCAGTCTCACTCTTACCAGTTCTCGCAACGGCAGCATCAACACTTCGTTGCATCATTGGAGTATCAACAAAAATCGGACAGACCGCATTAACGGTGATCTTCTCTCTAGCAAGCTCAGCTGATGCGCTTCTCATCAGTCCCACTACAGCGTGCTTTGATGCAGTGTAAGCCGCGACGTTTGGAGCTCCTTGCAATCCTGCTTCGCTTGCAACAATTACTATCTTGCCGCCACCCTGACGACGCATTACCGGGATGACGGCGCGGATAAATCGAAAAGGTGCGCTGGCATTGAGTTCCATCGTCTTTCGCCAGAGTTCATCATCAGTCGCTTCGATTGTGGCTGCAACGCCATCACCAGCATTAAGCACAAGGAGGTCGATGCCACCAAATCTTCGTACAACTTCTTCAACAATCATTGCTGGCGCACGCGAATCAAGTAAATCTCCCGTGATGATGAAGGTTTCGCCTATTGCGCCCTCAATTGACTCGCGCAGTTCAGATTCAGTTCGAGCAGTCACTGCAATTCGGTGTTCGAGAGGCGAACCTTTGAGTGCGCTAACTATCGCTCGGCCAATACCTCGCCCTGCGCCTGTAATGAGCACACGCAACTGACGATCATCGATGCTCACGCGATTTCCCATCCGGTAAACGTTTTGATGCCTTAACTTATCAGGGATAATCAGCCCTATGAAGGTCTTCATCACCGAGGCCGCTCGCACTCCATTCGGCGCATACTTTGGAACGCTCTCCTCTATTCGTCCAGATGACTTGCTTGGTGCAACGCTCAAAGAGCTCGTCAAGAAAACGCCAACACTTGATGCAGGTGCCGTTGATGACGTGATCATGGGTGACTCCAATGGCGCTGGTGAAGACAATAGAAATGTCGCGCGTATGGGCGCACTCCTTGCTGGACTTCCAGAGACCGTGCCCGGTGTAACTATTAATCGTCTCTGTGGATCTGGTGCTGAGGCAGTCATTCAGGCCTCGCGCGCAATCAAGACAGGCGATGCAAACTTTGTCATCGCAGGTGGTGTCGAGTCGATGTCGCGTGCGCCGTGGATCGTAAGGCGTGAGGGTAAGAAGTTGCCTGAGTCAGTGGCAGTCGACCAACTCAATCAATCAACAGTCGGTTGGCGCATGACTAATCCTGCGTTCCCAAGTAATTGGACGCAAAGCCTTGGCAGGTGCTCTGAGAAGGTAGCCGAAAGATTAGGAATCACCCGAAGTGAGCAAGATGAATGGTCACTTCGCTCACATCAACGCGCTGATAAAGCTTGGCAATCTGGATTACATGATGGGTTCGTCTTTCCTTTCGGTGGTCTCACTCGCGATGAATCAATCCGTCCTGATACGTCGCTCGAGAAACTTGCCTCACTGCCATCTGCCTTCTCAGAAGGTGGGTCGGTGACTGCTGGTAACTCATCACCGATCAATGATGGTGCAGTTACGATGTTATTGACTGATCACACTGGCATCGACAAACTTGGTATTAATTCGGCGCTCTCTGGTGGTTTCGGAGAAATTCTCGGTAGCAAGGTCGTTGCACGAAGTCCAGATGAATTCACTCTTGCACCAGTTGATGCAATCAAAGCTCTCTTGGCGAAGTTATCGCTTTCGTTCAAAGATATTGCGGTATGGGAGATTAATGAAGCCTTTGCTTCTATGGTCCTTACGGTCTTGAAGGAACTTCCTGAGATTGATCGTGAACGAGTCAATGTCAATGGTGGCGCGATTGCCTTGGGCCATCCAGTCGGTGGATCTGCGGCACGCGTGATCGTAGATACCTCACGGGAGTTAAGGCGGCGCGGTGGCGGAGTTGGCATCGCGGCAGCATGTATCGGTGTCGGTCTTGGCGTCGCTATCGCAATTAGAGTTTAAGTGTGTGGAATTAAGTACGCAGAGTAGTATCGCCACATGATTGCAATCGGAGATTTCACCGATATCAAATATCAAGTCAACGAAGGTGTTGCCACAATAACTATCAATCGCCCAGAGCGATATAACGCGCTTCGTGGCCGCACTGTGGATGAGCTTCTTGCCGCATTTAAATACGCGTGGGTTGATCGAGGGGTTGGCGCGGTGGTTGTTACTGGTGCTGGGGATAAAGCCTTCTGCACTGGTGGTGACCAGAAAGAGCGCGCGGAAAAAGGAAACTACGGTGAGACTGAGACGGGGATGTTTGAGATTGAATCACTTCATAAGATGATTCGTGCGATTCCCAAACCAGTGATTGCAGCAGTCAATGGCTTTGCAATCGGTGGTGGACATGTCTTACACGTACTCTGCGACTTATCGATTGCAAGTGAGAGCGCACGTTTTGGTCAGGTTGGTCCACGCGTCGGTTCATTCGATGCGGGATTTGGCTCCGCTTATCTTGCACGTGTAGTCGGCGAGAAGCGTGCCCGAGAGATCTGGTTTCTCTGTGAGCAGTATGACGCGACAACTGCAGAACGTTGGGGGCTGGTCAATAGAGTTGTGCCCGCTGAAAAGTTGATGTCGACAGCAATGGAATGGGCGAAGAAGGTTGTGGCTCTTTCACCCACTGCAATCAAAGCGCTCAAACATTCTTTTAATGCAGATTCCGACCATATTATGGGGATTCAATCTCTAGCCTTCGATGTCCTCGATCTCTACACAGAGACTGATGAGTCAAAAGAGGGTGGCAAGGCATTCACTGAAAAGAGGCCACCGGACTTCTCGCCCTACCGTTAGAAACGTTTAGTTCTAACCGAACTTTGCCTGTATTTCCTCGTAGCTCATATTGGATTTTGCCGCCTCGGCAATCATCTTCTCGCGTTCAAGATTCCGCTCAAGTTGGACTTTCCCAGAGAGATATTGCTTAGGCCAACCGATATCAAGGAATCCTGACTTAGCGCTCTCCATGAGTGTCCATGCAGGATTAGCAAGGTGAGGCCGTGCAACGGCGCAAAGATCGGCGCGACCTGCAGCGATGATGGTGTTGGCATGGTCCGCTTCAGAAATTGCGCCAACGGCGATAGTTGCGATTCCGGCTTCATTTCGAATTCGATCTGCAAATGGCGTCTGAAACATTCGGCCGTAGACCGGCTTCTCTTCTTTTGAAACCTGGCCCGATGAGACGTCGATAAAGTCTGCGCCAGCTTCTTTAAATGCTCGCCCAATCTCAACTGCATCATCCGGCGTTATGCCACCTTCGACCCAATCATGCGCACTGATTCGAACGCTCATCGGTTTACCCGCTGGCCAGACTTCGCGCATCGCCTTGAAGACTTCGATCGGATAACGAAGGCGATTAGCCAAGGATCCGCCATATTCGTCATTTCGCTTATTCGTCAACGGTGAGATAAAGGACGAGATGAAATATCCATGGGCCGCGTGGAATTCAATCCAGTCAAAACCACATTTCTCGGCTTCCTTGGTCGCGCGAACGAAATCTTCTTTGATTCGATCCATATCTTCTCTTGTTGCGGCACGCGATTTCTGAGAAACGCCAGGAAGATACTGCTGCTCAGAGGCGGAGATAAGCGGCCAGCCGCCCTGATCGACAGGTTTGTCGATTCCTTCCCAAGCAAGTTTTGTAGCACCCTTTGCCCCAGCATGACCGAGTTGGAGCGCGATCTTTGCATCAGAGTTTGCGTGAACAAAGTCCACAATCCGTTTCCACGATGCCGAATGCTCTTCTGTATACATTCCTGGACAACCTGGAGTGATTCGTGCATCAGCACTCACGCAAGTCATCTCAGTGAAGACAAGTCCTGCTCCTCCCATTGCGCGAGCACCTAAATGGACTAAGTGATAGTCACCTGCAATACCGTCTTTCGATGAGTATTGAGCCATCGGTGATACGACAATGCGATTTTTCAGTACGAGATCTCTGACCTTGAGCGGAGTGAACATAGGTGGAATCTGTGGCCCCGATTTTGGCAGCGGCAAACCGGCATCAGCGAAGGCCTTGGTGGCAAACCATCTCTCATACTCTTCTAGATACTTCTTGTCCCGAAGGCGAAGATTTTCGTGACCGATTCTCTGGCTTCGCGTTAGAAGTGAGTAATTAAATTGCTCTGGCTCCATATGCGAATAGCGCTCTACATTCTCAAACCACTCCATCGCATTTCGAGCCGCCGACTGGATTTTCAGAACTTCTACAGCACGCGTCTCTTGGTACTTTGAAAGCGCGGCTTCAACCGTCGCCGAACCTTTATCTACACTCTCAAATGCTCGTGCCAGCTCAATGGCATCTTCCATCGCAAGTTTCGTTCCAGAACCAATGGAGAAGTGAGCAGTATGTGCCGAATCGCCGAGCAAGATTGTCGGATAGCGAGCGCCATCTTTCTCGTTCCAATGAATCCACTCTTGGCAGATAACCCTCGGAAACTTGATCCAGATTGCAGAACCACGCAAATGAGATGCGTTGCTCAATAATTTTGCACCATCAAGTTGCTTTGCAAAAAGCTTTTCACAGAATTCAATGCCTTCTTCCTGACTCATCTTGTCGATCCCAGCCTTAAGCCAGGTCTCCTCTGGAGTCTCGACTATGAATGTAGAAGTGTCTCCATCGAATTGATAGATGTGCGCTTGAAACCAACCATGCTCTGTCTCTTCAAAGAGGAATGTGAAATCCTTAAAGACCTTCTTTGTTCCAAGCCAGACAAAGCGACAGGTGCGTATCTGAACATCTGGGTGGAATGTCTCAGCATATTTCGTCCTTATCGCACTATTGAGTCCATCAGATGCGATGACGATATCTGCACCGTACTTCTTTGCTAACTCTTGGTCATCTTTCACATCAGTCTCAAATATCAACTCAACGCCAAGATCCTCACAACGCTTTTGCAAGATATTGAGTAAGCGCTTCCTTCCAATTCCACAGAAACCATGGCCACCAGAGATGATGCTTTTCCCTTTAAAGTGAACATCAATGTCATCCCAATGATTAAATGAGCCCAAAATTTCTCTTGCAGTCTCTTCATCTGCTCGTACAAAATTCGCAAGTGTCGCATCCGAGAAGACGACGCCCCATCCGAAAGTGTCATAAGGGCGATTACGTTCCACAATAGTTATCTCATGAAGTGGGTTCTGCTTCTTCA